>JAJRXE010000533.1 GCA_024276455.1 Calditrichota bacterium | reverse complement strand
GGTGACGAAGTGCTGGCGCTGAAACGATCCCAGCAACAGTACTTCGCCGTCTTGCAGGGATCGTTTCAGCGCCAGCACTTCGTCACCCACACAATCGTTGGCAAACTTCACTTCCTGGCCCAGCAGTTCCTGCAGACGTTGGGCCACCGGTCGTAAACTCATGGAATCAACCCGCTGCCCCTTGGGGCGTCCCAGGTGGGAGCACAACACGGCTCTCCCGCCGTCTTTCACAATTTTCTTTATGGTTGGCAGGGCGGAGCGAATCCGAAAATCGTCCCGCACCTGAAGGTCGTCGGTCAGAGGTACATTAAAGTCAACCCGTACCAGCACGGTTTTACTTTGCAATTGCAGATCGTCAATGGTGAGAAAATCCATGCTTGTCCCTCCACAGTTTTGGGTGATAAAAAGCGCCCCTGCCGGGGTGGGCAGGGGCGGTTCGTATTAAAGCGATGCCATTTTCTTCAGCATGTCGGCGGTGCGTTTGGAGTAGCCCCACTCGTTGTCGTACCAGGAAATCACCTTCACGAAGTTGCCATCCATGACGCGGGTGGAGAGGGAATCGAAAATACTGCTGTGGTCGTTCCCGATTACGTCGGAGGACACAATCGGATCCTCGCAGTATTCCAGAATGCCCTTCAATGGACCTTCGGCGGCCTTTTTCATGGCGGCGTTGATTTCTTCCACCGTGACCTCATTTTCCAATTAGGCCACCAGATCAACCATGGAGCCGTCGCTCACCGGGACCCGCACGGCAATGCCGTCCAATTTACCCTTCAGGGCAGGGATTACCAGGCCGGTGGCTTTGGCGGCGCCGGTGGTAGTGGGAATAATGTTCGCAGCAGCAGCCCGTGCCCGCCGCAGATCAGAATGCGGTAAATCCAGGATGCGCTGGTCATTGGTGTAGGCGTGAATGGTGGTCATCCAGCCGCGCTTAATCCCGAAGGTCTCATGCAACACCTTCGCCACCGGCGCCAGACAGTTGGTGGTACAACTGGCATTGGAAACCAGTTTGTGTTCCGGTTTTAACGTATCGTCATTCACCCCCATGACTACCGTGTTGTCCAGTTCCCCTTTAGCCGGAGCGGTCAACACCACTTTTTTAGCACCCGCTTGCAGGTGCAGGCTCATTTTTTCCCGATTGCGGAATACCCCGGTGGATTCCACCACAATGTCGATGCCCAGTTCCTTCCAGGGGAGCTGGGAAGGGTCTTTCTCGCTGTACACTTTGACCTTACGATCGCCGGCAATCAGGTACTCACCTTCCGCTTTCACCGGAACCGGGTAGCGTCCGTGGACGGAGTCGTATTTCAATAATTGAGCCAGTGTCTTGGGGTCGGTTAAATCGTTAATGGCCAGAATCTCAACTTCCGAATCATTTTGTAATGCTTTGAAAACCAATCGACCGATGCGGCCGAATCCGTTGATGGCAACTTTCACAGCCATGATGTCCTCCTCGGGTTTATGTTATTTTTTGGTATTCCAATTAGTTTGTTCCTTACTGCTCGATTGTCGGCGATTGTAAGCTTTTTTGCCAAACCATATCGAAAATTTAATCCTAGAAATATAAAAACTATTGCCAGTATTGGCAAGGGATTTTGTGGGTATTTGTGAAAGTTTTTGCGAATCCCGCCGAAAGGGCAAATTCCTCCAGGTCATCTGAAATTTGCATTCCGCTGGCAGAATTTCCTGTGTATATTCTGGAAATGAATCTTAAAGGGTTAAGGGTCAGCTGGCGTATTGTCCGGCTTTTTTCATTTCATAAATTTGGAGGTTTACATGATGCGGTCACATTTGAAGTTTAGTGCAGTGGCAATACTGGTGTTTTTACTCATTTTGGGTTGCAGTAAAAAAGAAAAAGCGGTTCCGGAGCCCGGCAAAACCACCACGCAGGAGATTGTTTCGCCGTCGGGGAAAATGGTTTTTAAGGTGCCGGAAGGGTGGCAAAAGCACCAACCACGGAGCCAGATGCGGCTGGGGGAATTCATGTTGCCGGGCGAGGAAGGAAACGACAGCGCGGTTCTGGCTGTGTTCTATTTCCCGGGTTCCGGGGGTAAGGTGGAGGACAATTTGAACCGTTGGTATGGGCAGTTTGTGCAACCGGATGGAAGTCCCACGGAAGAGCATATAAAGCGGGATGAATTAACGGTAAACGGAATGCCGGTCACAGTGGTGTACGTGACCGGGACATTCCTGAAATCCCGTGCCATGATGACCGATGCCCATGGTGAAGAACTTCCTGGTTACGCCATGCTGGCGGCCATTGCCGAAGCCCCAAACGGTCCCTGGTTCTTTAAAGCGGTGGGCCCCCAACCCACCATCGACCGCTGGAAAACAGCTTTCATGGAGTTTGTGAAAAGCTTGAAGTTTGAATCGTAAAAGGTTCATTCAAACACGCATCATATGGATTAAAAAAATAGAATTTGACTGGAGCCATTGCAATTACCCCGGAGGGGCACTGTCCCCCGGGGTAATTTTCCCGGACAGAGGGTGCCTCTGCGGTCTGCCTTGTCGGAATGGCACTGCAATCTGGGTTTCACTCATCTACAGTAAAATAAGAGCGAATGTCCTTTTTTGGTCCTTTAAGGGACACTGGTTTTTGGGGGAAATCTCCTGATTATTGTGTGCTGACAACTGTTTCGGTAGGAATTCCGGTTAAGATATCTCAAAAATTTCCGAATATCATTATGTCGATTTGGCTTGAAAAATTCCGGGTCTTTCCGTAAATTCATTTAAAGTTAAATAAGCGTTAATCAAGAAAATTATGTTAAAAAAACTATTAATATTTCTTTTTCTTTTTTTAAGTTGCACCCCGGCTTTCCGGAAGGAAAAACCGCCCGTGTCCGAACCAGAGACTAGCGAAGCCCGGGCAATTGAGGCGGAAAATTATGTGGCGGACGGGATCGATTACTATAAGAACGAAAATTACCAGGCGGCGGTAAACAAATGGCAGCAGGCTCTGGAAATCATTCCGGAAGATGCTGAGGTCCATAATTTTGCCGGACTGGCTTACCACCGACTGGGCCATCTGGACAGCGCCATCGTGGAATTTCGCCAGGCGGTAGAACTGAATCCGGAGTATTACCAGGCCTGGAATAATCTGGGATACATGTATTTTCTGAAAGGGGACTACGAAGCAGCCCTGCCCAATTTTCGCAAATCGCTGGAAATCAATCCCTATTACGACAAAGCAAAAACCAATCTGGAAACCACCCAAAAAATTGTTGAGCACAAACTTCCCTTCCGCGCTTTTGAACTGGTTGAACAGGCCGCCAATGTGGATAGTCTGGAGCTTAAAATTCGCTATTATCGAGAGGCCCTCCGCTTGGATTCCAATTATGTGGAAGCCTGGAATAATTTAGGAGTGGCCTATTATTATTACGGTTTAACCGATAGTGCGGTTTATTGTTTGAAAAAAGCACTGGATATCAATCCCGATTATCCCCCGGCACACAACAATGCCGGTTACATTCTGGATTCTGTTCAGGAATATCAGAAAGCAATTGCTCATTACCAGAAAGCCATTCAGTTGCGGCCTGATTACCTCATTGCCATGGCGAATCTGGTGGACACCTATTTGCATCAGAAGGATTATCGAAGTGCCGCTCAAATTCTGGCGCTGATGAAAAAAGTGAATCCGAATCACTATCTGGTACGACAACGGGAGAAAGAATTCCAGCAACTGGAACAGAAAGGTATGGAAGCAGGAGGAAAATGAGATGAAGATGTATGCGGTGTTAATGGCTGGTGGAGTTGGGACCCGTTTTTGGCCTCGCAGCCGTTCGCGACAACCCAAGCAGGTTCTCAATATATTCGATCATCAAACGTTGATCCAGAATACCTACCAGCGATTGGAAGGACTGGTGGCGCCCGATCGTATTTTTGTGGTCACCAATGTGGTGCAAAAAGATCTGATTGCAGAGCAGATCCCGGAACTAAAGGACGAGAATTTTATTCTGGAACCTTACGGAAGGAATACAGCCCCCTGCATCGGGTTGGCAGCCGTTAATTTGCAGCAAATGGAGCCGGACAGCGTTATGGTGGTGCTTCCGGCCGATCATCTGATTCAGAATGTGGCGGAGTTCCAGAAGGTAATTACGTATGCGGCAAATTTTGTGGCCGAACAGGACGGCTTGGTAACCCTGGGCATTCATCCCGACAAGCCGGCTACCGGTTATGGTTACATTCAGCGGGGCGAGAAGGTCGCTTCTTTTAACGACCACGACATTTACAAAGTAAAAACGTTCGCAGAAAAACCGAATTACGACACGGCGGTTCGTTTTCTGGAAAGCGGGGATTTCTACTGGAATAGTGGCATGTTTATCTGGAAAACATCTACCATTTTGAAAGAAATCGAAGAAAAACTGCCGGAGCTATCCGAAGGATTGGAAGAAATTCGTAAAACCATCGGAACCCCGGAATACGAGGCGAAGGTGGAAAATGTGTACCGCCGGATTCGGGGAATTTCCATTGACTACGGAGTCATGCAAACCGCCCGGCAGGTGTTCGTGATTCCGACCGACATGGGATGGAGCGATGTGGGAAGCTGGGAAGAAGTGTACAACATTGCCCCCAAGGATGAGAATAAGAATGCCGGCGATTATCATCATCTGGTGCAGATTGCTTCCCGGGAGAATTACGTGTACGCCCCGGGGAAGGTGGTGGCATTGGTGGGTGTGCGAGGAATTGTGGTGGTGGATACCGGGGATGCGTTGCTGGTCAGTAAGAAGTCCCGAACCCAGGAAGTGAAAGATGTGGTGGAGATTTTGAAGAAAAATGGTCTCGATGAATACATCTAAACGGTTTAAGAAAAAGACGCCGAAACCGAAAATCAATCCGGAACACCAGCGGCTGTTTGACGAATTATGTGCCTGGCTGGAGAAAAATGGGCTGGAAGTCCGCTGGGAAAAAGGGAATTTCCAGGGAGGGTTTTGTTTGGTAAATGGGAAGCCGATGATATTCTTGAACAAAAAGAATAATCTGGAGCAGAATATTCAGTTGATTCTCAGCGAAATACCAAACGTTAACGAGGGGGATTTTTATTTACCGCCCCGTTTAAAGAATATTTTAATGGAAAAAGGATTAATGGTTGAGGAATTCTAATGGCAGAACAAAGATCGTCTCACCGGGTCGAAGCGCAACATTTCATTTCCTACGATGTCCTGAATGAGCAGGGGCAAGTTGTCATGTCGGGGATGGCGCTCAGTCGGGACCTCAGCCGGAAAGGGGTTCGGATGGAAAATCGGGAACCTTTTCCGGAACAAGCAGAGGTCAAATTACATCTGGCGGTGGAAGATGAAGTCATCGATGTGATGGGACAGGTTCGCCATATCGAAAAGGCTCAGGAGGATCTTTACTATATCGGCATCGAGTTTGAGGAAATCGATGAGGCGGTGGTTCAAAAACTGGCGTCTAAATATCCGGAAATTCTGCATCCCTGATTGATTCGCGGCAATTGTGGTTTGCAGAAAACACAGACCGGTAAAGGATTTCACCCCAAAAAAAAGCTCCCGTTTCCAGCGAGAAACAGGAGCTTTTCTTTTTTTGAACTCGATTTCGGCGAAGAGAATCGCTTGTTTTAGAGGGATCCGGCAACCTGCTGAATTTGTTGTAAGAGAATGGCCGGATCGGTGGAATGCGGGGCGCCGTTCGGATCGAGAATATCCAGCTGGGCGGCGGCATTCTCGAAATCTCCCACACTGTAGTACGATTGCACCAGAATCAAACGAATCCTGGCCGCCGTCACCGTGGGATCGTAAGGGAAGGATTCAAATACCGGATCGTCATCCAGCACGTCCAGGGCGTTGCGAATCGCGGTCTGGTAATCGTTGTTCGAGTATGCGGCCAGAGTGGCGCCGGCGGCAGCGTAGGTCCGGGTTAAAAGGCTGATGCCATTTGGATCGTGATTGAACACCAGATTAAATTGATTGAGAGCGGTGGCGTATTGCCCCAGATAGGTGGTGCACCATCCCAAACCATTTTCTACCTCTGATTGCAGACTGTCGTAAGTGGGTTTGTTAAACACAATCAGTTGAGCGTTGGCGAATTCCGTGCGCGCCCCTGCGTAGTCTTGCTGCTGAAAAAGATTCCAACCGTCACGAATCAGTTGGGCCACTTCCAGACTGCGATCTTTGCTCCCTTTTAAAACCACCTGCACCGGACTGGATTGCAGATCGGCGTTATGTGCAATGGAGAGAATGCCGCTGTAATCGTTGTCTGCTCCGGGGGTGAAGCCAATCACGATCTCCAACCTGGCTCCTGGCGCCAGCGAAAAGGAGCTACTGGCGTTAACCAGTTCGAACCCGCTTCCGCTCACCGTCAGCGATCCGGTCAGCGCACCCCGGGAAGTCGCCTCGTTCTGAATAACAACCGTGTCCTGCACGAATTGACCCTCCGGTACGACCCCGAAGTCAAGTTGAGTGGTAGAAACCGTAAAGGCAATGGGCGAAGCCCCATTCCCGCTTAACGTAATCGTCAAAGGGCTTTTTTCGTTGGTGGCATTGTGACTGATTTCCAGGTTGCCGGTGGCGCTTTGGGCGCTGGCAGGAGTGAAACGAATGGTGAACGTTTTGGAAGCTCCCGGCGAAAGGTCGAAGTCGCCGGAATTCAGCAGCGAAAATTCGTCTCCGCTTACCTGAACCGTTCCGCTCAAATTGGCGGAAGATCCGGCCTCGTTGGCAATTGTAAAAGTGGAATCTTTGGACGCGCCCACAACAACGTTCCCAAAATTCAGAGAATTTAGACTCAACGTCATGGTAATGGTTTTGGTTTCCGGCTCCGTGGAATCTTTGCCGCAGGAAAGGAGCAGGACAAACGGAATGATAAACAGAGATAAAAATTTTATTTTCTGCATCGGATTCTCCTCAGTTTTATCGAGTCAGTAGCATTTTCATGGTTTTGGTAAAGTGACCGGCCCTCAGGCGGTAAATGTAAATTCCGCTGCTCACCGGACGACCACCTTGGTCGGTTCCGTCCCAGGTAACCTGGTAACGTCCCGCGGGCAGGGTGTTGTTCACTAACGTTTTAATCTCTCGGCCCAACACATCGTAAATGCTTAAAACCACCTGACTGGCTTCCGGCAGGGTGTAAACAATGGTGGTGGCAGGATTAAACGGGTTGGGATAATTTTGCAGTAACGCAAACTCCCGGGGGAGTTCCCGATCAGATTCCGTTCCCACGCTGACCAGAGATTGGTTAACCACGGTGAAATGCCCTAACTGCGAAATATTCGCCACCAGGGCCGTGCCGTCCTGCGACCATTGCGAGGGTAGTATTGTCCAGTGATCTTCCTTCCAATAGGCAATGGCCAGCTCATCCCGCGCTTCGGGAGAGAACTGGGAACGGTCAAGCTGGATTTGTAAGACCGCCGCTTTGTCCAGACGGGTTCCTGCGGGACTGATGGTGTAAATAGGACTGACTCGGCCGGCCAGCGCTTGGAGCGCCGGATTCAGCACCTCGGCCGGGTGGTCGGAAGCAATCAAATACATGTCCCGGGAAAGCGCTTCAGCCGGAATGTCTAACTGCAACCTCCGACTGGCCGAGGCAATCTTGCCGCCGTAACGCGATTCCATGAATTGCACATTGAACACAAAAGTGGTGTCTTCTTGTTTGGTGCCGTATTTGTTGGTGCCGAAAACCCGGATTTGTAATTCACCGCTGCTGGTCAGGGTCACGTTGTTGTCGGTTAACACCTGTTCGGCGGTGTTGGGAACCCCGTGGAGCTGCAGCGTGTCTAAGGTACCGTTAAAAAGCATGGTGGCAATCAGGCGGTCGGGACTGAGTCGGGACGACCCAACCACAAAAATATCCAGCTGTTCGCTGAAAATGGGATTCTGGAAATAGCCAACTGTGAACACCGGTTGGGTGGTATCCGAATAGGAGAAGACGGCCCGCATCATCATGTTCCAGCCCGCCAACGGGGTGCTTCCCACTTTCAGATTCTCCATGGGAACCCACTGCCATTCGCCGCTGAATTGGGAATAGCCAAAGGTGAAATTGGTGGGGGTGGAGTTGTCCATCCCGACGTAGGTGCCAATGGTGTCGTTTTCCAGGAAGCCAACGTACACGGTGCCGATGTTGGTCAATTGTTCGCTGTATTGACTGAGATCGATATTCAGAAATTCCCGGTTGAAACTGGCCCGATCGGTGCTGACAATAAAGGGGGGAATCAAATCGTTCCCCGGTGTGCCGTTGTTGTCTTCCCAGATGTGAAATTCAAAATCTTTCGGGGCGTCGGCCGGAACATTAGAACCGCTGAACTCTTGTGAAAAGGCCGCCATAATGGAGGCGGAAACCAGTTGGTTGGAGGGAATTTCGGGTTCGAATTTAACCGCCCAACCGCTACCGATTTTGTTGTCACCAAATCCCAGAAAGGTGGCACTGCCGCTAAAAGGATCCGGTGAACCATCGTCGTATTTGTGCTCGACAAAAAAGGCTTGCTCTTTCCCGATGGAATGATACGAATAGTAGCCGTTTACCTGAGAAAGATTCACTACCGCAAAAACCACCGTATTTACAGTGCTGCCAAATTCCGGGATGACGTACGGGGGTTGGTCCGTGGCTCCGGTGGGATAGACCGGAACTTGTTCCACTTCGGTGGTGGTGTTTCCGTATTTTAAGGCGTAAACCTGAATGGAAGAAACCGGGCTTTCGAACGTGATTTGTAAAGAGTCGCCATATTGGAATACAATGTAATCCACCGCATAGGCGTAGATACTTTCGTTATTAATGTCCTGTTTGGGGTCGGTGTGGTAATACACCGCATTCGGACTGAGTGACAGGGGATACTGATAACCGTAGTGGGGATCGATATCCCGATCGTTCAGGTAGTTGGCCAGAACGAAATTTTTAAACAGCTCGTTAAAATCGTATCCCACCCCGCGGTCGCTCATAACCTGGTTGAAGGCACTGATGCCCCGCAGCGGTGAATTGCCGATTTTTGCCGCCACCAATTCTTTTAAAAAGTCGTCGCCTAACTGTTCGTCGTAGTACAGGGTGAACAGCGCCGCCCGGGAATAATCTGCCAGCACATCGCCGCTGTAATTGTCCCAGTCGAACAGGGGCACGTCCGGATTGTTCAGGTAGCGGGAGGGACTGCGCAGGGGATAACCGCAGAGCACTTCGGCCACTTCCGAAAGGCCTTCATTAATCACTGTCTCTTCGTGCTGGTCATAGTTGTAATGAATCAAGTGCTGGTACTCGTGGGCTAAAACCGACAACGGGGCGTAGGGATTGCGGGTCCCGTTGTTGTAAATACCGGGGTAGGTGTCGATGTAAAGCATGTCGCGCTGATTGCTGCCGGTATTGTCAGTCTGATCCCAGGAGGTGAAAAAACCAGCCACGTAACTTTTCCCCGGTTCCCAACCGTCTTGAATGTCCACCAGCAGAAAATCGGACTTCCCGTCGCCGTCTTTGTTGGGAGGTTGCCCAAAATATTGCTGGTCAATCGCCACGATGCCTTTGTTGGGGTCGCGGGATTCGGCGGGAGTTTGGTTTTCCAGCGCATTGAAAATAGCATCGACTTCACTCTGAGTCACGTGTTCGTTGTTCAGCTCGGTGGTGTCTACCCACACCTGCGTGAGATTGCCGGAAGCCAACAATTTGGCGGTTACTTCGTCGAACTGATTGGTTTGCAGATTCAAGACGAAAAACTTTTTCAGCTCGCCAATCTGGTATTCGGTGGTCTTATTTAAACCGAATTGCTGTGCTTCCAGCATGGCGCTGTAAACTTCTGGATTGTGAAGGCGGGTGTTCTCCAGAGCGGTCCGGACCAGTTCATCGTTGATTAAAATGGTGCCGCACAGGGGATAAAGTCCCTGAGACGTCGGAGCATCCGACAGATTCATTTTTTCGCCGGATTGCAGCGGGGCACCATTCCGGGCAAATAGCAGGGCGCTAAATAAGAATATGATCAGAAACACCAGTTTTGAACGCATAAGAACTCCTTATTTTTTGAGCAATTGGTAACTTTTTACTAAAATTTGCGATTGGGTTTTTCCCACCGGTGTGTACGTGAGTTTTACCATTTTGCCCTGTAGTTTCCAGAGGGCGCGATAATCGGGAGAATCCTTGGAAATCAGGTAAACCTCCTGGGGAGAAACCTCTATAGCCAGTTGCGTGAACGGTTCATTTCCGGTAACAAAAATTCTGCCTTGCATGGTTTTGGGAACCTGGTGCGGTTTAATTGAACATTCGACGCTTACAAGAATAAACAATAGGTAGAGAGAGATATGAATTAGAGACAGCAGGGGAAAATTAGATTTCATTCGAATGCAATTTCTTTTCTGTTAAAAAACCATTTAATTTTGTTGAGTAATTTAAAACAATAATTATCGGAATACCATTGGGAAATTAAGTGACGCATGTCAACGCGGGAAAAAGAATTAATACCGGAACACGTTTAGGCGTCCGGAGGCGGAATTGAAAATTTTTTTCGGAAATATTTTTAATTAATCACTTTACATCCCTGGTTGTTGACGATTATTATCAATACAAGGATGTGAATTAAAAAAGGCGGTTGCCGTAGGGATGAAAACCAGAGAGCGGGACATACATATTCTGACCATTCTGTTAGGAATATTTCTCTTATTCTGGAGCACGGTGCAGAATCAGTTTGGAGAACAGTTTGATCCGGGGGCTTATTACGATGCCAACTTTTCCTACGAGAAGGGCGATTACCAGACCGCGTTCCGCTTGTTTGAAAAAGTGTTGTCGCAGCAACCGCAACTTTCCCGGGTGGATCCCATCTTCAAATTCAAACGCGCCTTTGCGGCACTGAAAGCCGGGGAATACCAGGCCATTGGAAACGATTTCGCCGAATTGGAGGCGAGATTACCCCTGTTAAAAGATTATCTCTGGTTTTTCCATTCCCAGCAGCTCTTTCAACAGGGCGATTCGGTGGAGGCCTGGAGGTTGTTGACTCGTATCGAAACCGAATACCCGCGCTCCCCGGTGAACCATCTCATCGACTCTTTGCGGGCGTTCCATTATCTAAATCGGGGGCAATCTGATTCCGCTCTGATTTATCTGGAACGAATGTTGGCATCGAAGAAGTTTGAGCGCACCGCCTTGCTGTTGAAAAAAATGCAGTTGTCTTTGCAACGGGGCGATACCGCTGCCTTTCGTAAACAAGCGTTGCGTTTTTTAAACACCTACCCTTTTCACGAAAGCTCTGAACGTCTCTACCGCCGGCTGTTACAGGGGTATTCCGGAAAAATTCCTCTGGCACCTTTCAAAAAAATGGTCTATTATTTGTTTGCTTCCCGTCAGTTTCTGGGCGCCCGAAAATTAATTGACCGCCAGAAGAGTTTTCCTCTGAGTGCCTACGAGAAGGAATATCTGGAATGGTTACTTCAGGAAATACGTTATCGCCAGGGGGAGTATCGACGGGTGTTGAACTGGTGTCTGCAAAACCGCACGAAATTTCGGACTCACAAAGTGCGGCGCGAAATTGACTTGCACATTGCCCGCTGTTACGCCCGCTTGGGCTACACCGGAAAATCCATCCGGGCTTATCTGGCATTTCAAAAAAAATATCCCTCCGACCGCCTGGGAGCGGAGGTGCTCTGGAAGGTGGCCTGGCTGTACGAAGACGCTGGAGAAATGGGAAAAGCGTTAAACGTTTACCGCACGCTCATTAAAAAATATCCCCGCAGCAATCTGGCCACGGAAGCGCGTTTCCGGGTGGGATTAAACTATTACCGGCAGAATAAATTTGCCCAGGCTCGCAAAAGCTGGCTCAGTGCCGTCAATCGGACGCAGAGCACCCAGCAAAAAGCCCGGTTGTGGTACTGGGTGGGAAAAACTTTTGAAAAGGAGCAGCAATACGACCGCCAGGCAGAAATTTATCTGGATTTGGCCCGCTACCCGGTGGACAGTTATTACAATATGAAAGCGTATTACCTCACGTTCGACGGGAAAGAGCCACATCGAAAAATTCAGGAACATTTCTGGACTTTGCACGGCGAAACGCAGAGTTACCTCTCGGATTACGCCGGTAAATTCCGGCGGGTGTTCTTTTTAAAGGAACTGCTGCCGCTGCGCTGGATCAGGTGGGAGCTGGAGTCCACCACCTCGGTGACCCAAAACTGGAAAGAACGTTTTGCTCTGGGTGAACTGTTAGAAAAGTTCGGAAATTACGGCAAAGCGTTTCGAATTTTTCGTTCCATTTACAACTCCCGATTCAGCGACGCGCCGCTGGAAAACATGTTGCCCATCTTCAAAAAATTGTACCCATTTTATTACACTGCGTATCTGGATTCCGTGAACCGGAGCTGGGGAATTGAGCCGGAACTAATCCTCAGCGTGATCAAAAAGGAGAGTGCCTTCGATCCCCGGGCAATTTCTTACGCCAACGCCTACGGATTAATGCAGCTTATTCCGGGTACTGCTTCTCAGGTGGCCGGACGGCTGCGTATTCCCTTTACCTCCGCCCGGCAATTGTTTGACCCGGAATTTAATATCCGGCTAGGTTCCTATTATCTGAAATCGCTACTGGAGCGCTACCAGGGTAATCTGGTGTACGCCCTGGCGGCGTACAATGCCGGTCCCCGTCGAGTCGATCGCTGGCGGAAAACCTTTCCGACTCAGGATGGCGACCTTTTCATGGAAAATATTGCGTTTGAACAAACCCGGGGCTATGTCCGAAGCGTTCTAAAGTATTACTGGACATACCTGACCATCACTCATCCCGATTCCATTCCGGGAAGTGTGTTCGACTTGCGACGTCCCATGGTGGGTAAACATTCGACGCGAGAACATTTGGTGAGGGCAAACGAAGTGGAGCTGGATTAAATGAGACGTGGTTTACGGTTGGGAATGGTTCTGCTGCTGATTGGGTTCGGGGTGCTCAGCGCCTTTGAGCTGACCGATTGGCCCTACCAGGACGAGTTGCGTCCGGAGATTGAATTCTGGAAGAAAGTGCTCACGGTTTATTCCAGCGATCAGGTGCTGATTCACGATTCGAAGAAACCCTGGATTCTGTACAAAATTGTAACGTTCGACTCCACGGTAGCGCCGGGAGCCCGGGAGAAACGGATTGCGCAGGTAAAAAAGGAAATCGCCCGCATTCTTCGCGAGTTGGCCCGGAAACGTTCCCGGAGTGAATCGGCGCTCCAGCCGTTCGAGAAGTACCTTTTGCAATTATTTGGTACCGGGGCGAATCCCCGGGAACTTCGTACCGCGGCCAAACGCCTCCGGGCGCAGCAGGGAATGAAAGACCGGTTTTACCAGGCGTTAGGCCGGGCACAGCTTTATTTACCTTATGTGAGGGAAGTTTTTCGCAGTTACGATTTGCCCGAGGAACTGGCTTACCTGGCTTTCATTGAATCGGGTTTTAATCCCCGGGCGCGGTCGAAAGTTGGCGCGGTGGGAATGTGGCAGTTCATGCGCTCCACCGGACGTCTTTACATGAAAGTGAACCGGATTGTGGACGAGCGCTACGATCCGATTGCTTCTACCCGGGCGGCCGCTCGCTTATTAAAAATGAATTACCAGCAGGTGGGCGATTGGGCGCTGGCAATTACCGCCTACAATTTCGGTCTGGCCGGGATTCGGCGGGCGGTGCGCCGCTACGGCAAAGATTACCTGCAAATCCGCGCTAAGTTCCGGCATCGCCGCTTTGGATTTGCTTCCCGCAATTTTTACCTGGAATTCCTGGCGGTGGTGGAGATCATGCGCCATCGGGAACAGCACTTTGCCCACATTCAGCCGCCGGATGTGTTGCCAACTGTGCAGTACCGTTTGAAGAAACCGGTGAAATTGCCCTTGCTGGCCAGGAAGTTGGGCATTGCTCTGAACAGGTTGAAGGAGATTAATCCGGCTTACCGCTGGCGAGTGTGGCGCGGCTGGTTGTCGGTGCCGGCGGGATATCGGATTAATCTGCCGGCGGACGTCGATCTGGCCGGTCTGGAAAATTATTTCCATCCCCTCTTTTCCGAAAATGATTACCTGGCGGGCGTGTTCGGTCACGAAGTCTCCCAACAACCACGGGTGGAGTTTGTGAGCAACGGCCCCGCAGTCCCTCTCTGGAATGAGGTGGTTTATGCTTCCCTCCAGCAACAAAATGAAGCTCCCACCGAAACAAAACGGTTACAAAAAATTTCTCAAAAAGAGATTTTGCAGCAACTGAAAGAATGCCTGGCCCCCACCGGCGATTGGGCGGAGGTTTTTGCCAACGAAACCCTGGAGCATTACGCCCGCTGGTTGAAGGTTCCTTCCCGGGTTTTGCGAGAGCTCAATGGGTTCGGGCGCCGCTGGAAAATTTACCCCGGTGAAAAAATTCGCCTGGATTTCCGTTTTGTGGATCCGGAAACCTTCCTGAAACGTAGATTGGCTTTCCACACCCGGTTGCTGCAAAACTTTCTTCAAAATCGCCCGGAAATTAGCTTAATACCCTACCGGGTGAAGCCTGGAGACACGATTTGGAAAATAGCTGAAAATGTATTTAGAATTCCGGTAAATTTTGTTTTATATTTTAATCTGAAAACGGACTATGATTATCTTCGACCAGGAATGGTTGTGTTAATCCCGGTAGCAACAAAAAATTAACAACGATGGAGGAGCTTTTATGAAAATTCAGGAAAAGATTGAAGGAGATGTGGCCATTCTAACGGTATCGGGTAACATGATGGGTGGACCGGAAACGGTGGCGTTGCACGACAAGGTTAAAAGCTTAATCGCAGATAACATTAAGAAAGTAGTCATTGACCTGAAAGGCGTTAAGTGGATGAATAGCTCCGGTTTGGGCGTTTTAATGGCCTGCATGACTTCCCTGCAGAATGCGGGGGGAAAATTACGCCTGGCCAGCGTTACGGACAAGGTGAAAAGTTTGTTGATGATTACCCAG
>JAJRXE010000532.1 GCA_024276455.1 Calditrichota bacterium | reverse complement strand
TATAAACATTAAATAATACAATGTTAAAATTCCTGATAAAACATATTGTATCTCTTAAATTAAAATCTCGCTTTATTTTAAATTTAAAATATTCCTATATTTCTTCTATGGAAAAAAGAGGAGAGATAACGCATGCAGACGAAACTCAAAGGCAAACATTTCATCACGACACAGGACTGGACGGTGCAGGAGCTGAAATCCATTTTCGAATTGGCCAAACAACTGAAATTGGAATATGCCACCGGGCGATTTAACCGCTGGCTGGAAGGCAAATCGCTGGGAATGATTTTCTTCGATCCCTCCACCCGCACGCGAACATCTTTCGAAGCGGCCATGACTCAACTGGGTGGACACAGCATCTATTTCGCTCCGGAAACCATGCAGATTTCCCACGGCGAAGCCGCCATCGACACTGCCCGGGTGCTCTCCGGTTACCTGCAGGGAATTGCGGTGCGTTTCTGCAAATACGGCGAAGGGAATAAATACCTCCAGGCGTTGAAGGAAGGCAGTTCGGTGCCCATCATCAACATGCAGTGCGACATCTACCATCCCGCGCAAATTCTGGCGGATTATTTCACCATCACGGAACATTTCGGAGAAAACACCCGCGGATTAAAATTAGGCGTAAGCTGGACCTCTGCCCCCAATTACGTGCGTCCCCTCTCGGTGCCGCAAAGCCTCATTCTGAGGATGCCGCGTTTTGGCATTGACGTAACCCTTGCACATCCCCCGGAATTCGAACTGATGCCGGAGATTGTGGAACAGGCCAAAAAGAACGCCGAAGAAGCCGGCGTGAAATTTGAAATCAGTCACGAGATGGAAGACGCTTTTAAAGATGCCGATGTGGTGATCCCCAAATCGTGGGGACCGCTGGTGTACACTCAGGACGAGCAGGAAGGACTGAAGCTGATTGAGAAATATCCCGGTTGGATTGCGGATGAGAAGCGCATGGCGCTCACCAAGCCGCATTCGTTGTACATGCATCCGCTGCCGGCAGACCGCGGCAAGGAAGTCACTCCCGGCGTGATTGACGGACCCCATTCGGTGGTTTACCAGGAGGCGGAAAACAGGCTGCACGTGCAGAAGGCGCTGTTGGCGTTGATTATGTGAATCAAAATAAATAATAAATGGATTACTTTATTTTGTAATCAATTGTTTTTTCTGCCTTTGAAACTTTAGTTAATAAAAAAAATAAAAAATAAGGTAAAAATTTTTTATCCATACGAAAATAGTTACGTAGGTTTAAAAAGGGAAAAATTATGAAAACCATATCCGTAACCAAAACCCGTTCAAATTTGTATAAACTGATCGACGAAATAAGGGAATCCAGTCAACCCATTCAGATTATCGGGAAAAGAGGGAATGCAATTCTGTTCTTCGAAGACGATTGGCGGGCCATTCAGGAAACTCTTTATCTTCTTTCCATATCCCGGTATGCGCGAATCGATTCGGGACGGTCTGGAAACGCCACTGGAAGAATGTTCTGAGGATCTGGAATGGTGAAATGGAAGCTGGTTTACACCAGGCAGGCTCAGAAAGATGCAAAAAAGATTGCCGCCGCAGGGCTAAAGGATCGAACACTACGACTTTTACAAATTATCGAAAATGACCCTTTTTAAACACCCCAACATTACGAAAAACGTTTATGCGAACTAAAAGGAGACTATTCCAGAAGAATTAATATTCAGCATAGGTTGATTTATCAGGAGTATCCCAAAGAAAATGTAGTTAAAATCATTCGTATGTGGACTCATTATGAATAAATTGTTTTATTTAGAAGAGAATGTCATCAATGTTGAATCATTACATTTACCAATGTACCCAATGTAGTGGAGAATTTTCAACGGCAGAAATCGAACCAAATTTCCACTACCTCTGCCCTTCCTGTGGTGCCGCGGAAAAAAATCAGCCGCTGAAGGGTGTGTTGAAGATTCTCTATGATTATTCGAATATCCGTCAAAAAATGTCCCGGGAGCAGTTCCTCCAACTGCCGCCCGGGCAATTCTGGCTTTACCCGGAGCTCTGGCCGCTGGAACAGGACGGCTCCGCATCCGGTTTGAAAGTGCTTTCGCCCATTCAACTGAAGAGCCTGACGCTGCCATCCCATTCCCTGCAGCAATTTCGTCACAAAGGTCAGGACATGTTTGTGCTGGACGATACCCGTAATCCCACCTATTCCTATAAAGATCGCGCCAGCATCCTGGTAGCGCTGAAAGCCCTTCAGATGGGCATTCGTGAAATTTCCGCCGCTTCCACCGGCAATGCCGGCTCCTCCCTGGCGGGAATTTGCGCCCGGCTGGGACTCACTGCCCGCATCTGGGTGCCGGAGAATATTCCCGATGCCAAACTGCTGCAAATCCAATCCTACGGCGCACAGGTACATCTGGTGAAAGGAGATTACGACGACGCCTTCGACCTTTCCCTGGAAATCGGCACACGCCTGGGCTGGTACAACCGCAACACCGCCTACAATCCCCTGACCATCGAGGGGAAAAAATCGGCCGCGTACGATCTATTCCTTCAGAGCGGCGGGGATTTGCCCGACCCCATCTTTGTGCCGGTAGGCGACGGGGTGATTATTTCCGGAGTGTACAAAGGGCTGTGGGAACTGGAGCAACTGGGCTGGATCGAGCGACTACCGCGCCTGATTGCCGTACAATCCAGCGGTAGCGATGCACTGGTGCGTTACCTGCAAACCGGACAGTTTGAGTACCGTCCGGCCCACACCCTGGCGGACAGCATTTCCGCCGGGGCACCGCGGAATTTGTATCTGGCGGCCGAGGCCGTGAAAAACACCAGGGGCGAAGCCATTGCCGTTTCCGATGAGGACATTCTATCCGCTCAGCAAATCATCGCCCGGCAAATGGGCATCCTGGCCGAACCGGCCGCAGCGGCCGCTTTCGCGGGATACTTAAGATGGAAAGCCGAAGGGAAATTCCGGAAGAACGACCGACCGCTCATTCTACTCACCGGCAGCGGTCTGAAAGATGTGGCCGCCCTGCAACGCTGGAATCACCGACCGGAAGCGCTTCTTCCCGAAGAATGGAAAAGCCAACTGCACTCAGAATAAAAATCGGTTTTCTATTGACAAAGACACGTTAATTTTTTATCAATAAAAAGTAAGAAGAAATTGGCGATTGAGTAACATTTCACTCAATTCGTCCGAACTTTTTATTATCTGAACTGACCAATTTTGCGAGAGAGAAATATGAAAGCCAGCCCCAAGGAATTTCGCGTTGACGCCGCGGAAAAACTCAGCGGAGCAACCTCTTACATTCGCGACGAGCAGATTCCCGGTCTCTGGTACGGAACAACGGTGCGCAGTCCTCACCCTCGTGCCCGAATCAGGGAAATTCATCTGGATCCCCACTTTGATTGGAACACGGTGACCATCGTAACGGCCCAGGACATTCCCAACAACTACGTCGCCATGCTGGAAAACGACATGCCCTTTCTGGCGGAAAAAGTGGTGAATTACGTGGGCGAACCGGTAGCACTCATTGCCGCCCCCACCCGGGCAGAGGCGGAAGAAGCGAAAAAACATCTTAGAGTTGATTATGAACCACTACCTGCCATTCTGGACATGCTGGAAGCGGAGAAAAGCTCGATTAAACTTTTTGGCGAGAACAATCTATTTAAAGAGATTGTAATCGAAAAAGGCAATCTGGAAACAGCCCGGGAAAAAGCGGCCGCCGTGGTGGAGTTAGAAGCCCGTACCGGATATCAGGAACATCTTTACCTGGAACCGCAGGGGATGATTGCCATTCCCGAGAAAGATCGGGTGATACTGAAAGGTTCCTTACAATGTCCTTATTATGTTAAAAACGCCCTGACCACCATGTTCGCCGGGCTAAAGCACATTACAGTAATTCAGGCACCTACCGGAGGAGCTTTTGGTGGAAAAGAAGACTTTCCTTCCCTGTTAGCCGGTCACGCAGCACTCCTGGCGGTGAAATCCGGCCATCCGATTGCCATGTTCTACGACCGGGAAGAAGATGTGCAGGTAACCACCAAGCGCCATCCTTCTTACCATCACGATGTGGCTTATGTGGATCAAGAAGGATGTCTGCTGGGCTTAGACTTGCATCTCTGGCTGGACGGCGGTGCGTACTGTACCCTTTCGCAGGTGGTGTTGGCCCGAGCTGCTTTGACGGCGACCGGCAGCTATTACGTGCCCAACGTGCGGATTCATGCCAAAGCAGTCGCTACCAATACGGTACCCAGCGGCGCTTTCCGGGGCTTCGGCGGACCACAGGCGGTATTTGCCATGGAAATGCTGATGGAAAAAATTGCCCAAAGGCTGGGACTCCCTCCCCACGAAGTCAGGCGAAAAAATTTGATTAAAGAAGGGCAGGATACCGCCACCGAGCAGGTTCTGAAATACAGCGTTTCCGCCCGGGAAACTTTTGAAGATGTTCTACAGGAAAGCGATTACGAACAAAAATACCGCCAATATCAGGAATGGAATAAACCCATTCTGGAAAAATTGCGGAAGGGGGAATACCCCAAAAGCAACAGGCACGATCGCCTGAGAGGCATTGGTCTGGCTGCTTTTTTGCACGGAGCCGGATTTACCGGGACGGGAGAGAACAAAATCCAGGGCAAAATTCGGGTGGAACTTACCGCCGAGGGCAAGCCGCTGATTTTTTCTGCCCAGACCGAAATGGGGCAGGGAGAACAAACCGCTTTTCGCAAGATTCTCTCCGACGCCCTCTACATCGACCGGGACGACGTTTTGCTGGCAGAAGTGAACACGGACAAGGTACCGGACTCCGGGCCCACCGTGGCCTCACGGACCACCATGGTGGTGGGCAGTTTGCTGGTGGATGCTGCCGAAGAAATCATTCAGCAGTTAAGCTATCGGTTGAAAGAAGAGCAGGGAGTTCAATTTGACTATCGTCGCGGTTACTTTTACGGCGGCGAACAGATTTTGTCTTTCCGGGAGGTCGCCCAAAAATACGCCGGACTGACGGTGGAGAAACAATACCATCATCCGCCCATCATTAAGTTCGATGACATTCGCTGGAAAGGCGATGCCTATCCGGTGTTTTCCTGGGCGGCGGCCGTGGCAGAGGTGGAAGTCGATCCGGTAACGTTCGAAATCAGAGTGGTGCGGTACTTTACCACCCATGAAATCGGCAAGGCCATTAACTACAATCAGGCGGTGGCTCAAATTGAAGGCGGTTCGCTGCAAGGAATCGGATACGCTCTGTACGAAAAAATCAAACTGCAAAATGGGAAGTTCGACATTAGCGGTTTTACGGATTACATTATTCCCGCCACCACCGAAACCCCGGAGTTCCAGGTAAAAATTCTGGAAAATCCTTATCCCTTTGGGCCATTCGGTGCCAAGGGACTGGGGGAATTACCTTTTGTCGGTGCGGCCCCGGCGGTCCTGTCAGCCCTCTGGATGATTTTCGGAAAAGAGTTTAATCACCTTCCCGTTTTACCAGAAGATTTATTACAACTGTTCTCGAAGCAGAAAAATACCGAGGGGTAACCATGGAGATTGAATTCAAAGTTAACGGTGAAAATGTAAAAATAGATGTCTCGCCGAAGAAGAGATTATTGGACATTTTACGGGAAGATTTGAACCTGACCGGCACCAAAGAGGGTTGCGGCAAAGGCGAATGCGGTGCCTGCACGGTGCTATTTAATGGCGAACGAGTCAACTCCTGTCTGGTGCCGGCGCTGCAACTTCCCGGTAGCAGTGTGGTCACGGTTGAGGGATTACGCCGCTGGAAATCCTACCCAGCCATCGAACGCGCTTATGTGGAGCATGGCGCTGTGCAGTGCGGATTTTGCATGACCGGTTTTGCCATGTCCACGGTGGCGCTCCTGAAAGAACAAACTTTTCCCCTTTCCCGGGAGGAAATCAAGTGGGGGCTGGGTGGCAATTTGTGCCGCTGTACCGGTTACAGCAAAATTCTGGATGCAGTGGAAGAGATCTCTCACCGAGACGACATTCTGGAACAAGTGCATGAGGACTGGCAACATGAAATCTAATCAACCGTTGAACAGCGAGAAAGTGTTTCGTCCGGCGAATCTGGACGAATTAGACGCCCTGGCGGCTCAAACGGCCGAAGGAGTCACTTACGTGGCAGGTGCCACGGATTTACTGGTGCAGGAGGAACGCTGGAAAAGCGCCCGAATTTTGGTGGACTTGACCGCGGTGAAGGCGCTCCACGCCACTCTGGAGGTACGGGAAAATGGCGTACTTATCGGAGCGGCCGTACCCCTCAGCCGACTCATCCGGCACCCGCTTATTCGGGAACGTCTCCCCATTCTGGTGGAAACCTGCCGGCAAATTGGTTCGGTCCAAATTCAAAACCGCGCCTCGCTGGGCGGAAATATTGCTAACGCCTCTCCCGCCGGAGACACCCTGCCCGTGCTGAGCGTGCTGGAAGCAGAGCTCCGGATTGGTCCCCGGCAGAACGGTGAGTTCGAGAAACTGTCGCTGGACCAGGTAATGCTGGGTCCCGGACAGACCAGCTTAAATGGAAATCGCTACATTGCCCAAATTTTCATCCCCTTTCCGCCCCGGGACGCTTTCTGGTATTTCCGCAAAGTGGGACAACGGCAGGCACTGGCTATTAGCAAAGTGTCGCTGGCGGTGTTAGGGAAGAAAAAAGAGGAAAAGATTGAGGAAATCCGCATTTGTCCCGGAAGTGTAACCCCCCAGATTGTAAGAGCTCAAAAGACCGAATCGCTCCTGCGGGGACAACCGCTAACAGAAGAACGCATTGAAAAAGCCCGCGCGGCGATTGAGTGCGAAGTTTCGCCGATTACGGATATTCGTTCCACCACAGAATATCGACGTCGTATTACCGGCGAATTATTGCGGGAAGCGCTTTACCTCTGGCTGCGAAATTAGTTCAAAGAACCGCCTGCCGGAAGGTAATATTCCCCCTCCCCGGGCGCCCAAAGCCTGGATCGGCTGCCTGGTTCTTCGCAAATCAAACGAAATGGGCTAATTTACCTTTTTCGTTGAGTTTTTCAGCCTACCAGAGATTGAGTCAAGACATGTTCGTCCGCCAGATGATCCACGGTAATGTTGCGGGAATTCACGGCAACCAATTTTTTTCCTTCAAAAATGAAATCAGTATTCCCCAGGATGACTCCCCCAAATCCCACCTGCAAAATCCGGGTCTTGTAACCGCGTTTGGAAACAACCAAATCCGGTTGATCCATGAAGGTGTGGGAATGTCCTCCCACAATCCAGTCAATTCCGTTCACTTCGTAAGCCAGATCGGTGTCGCCTGGCTTGCCCTGGTACGGTTTGTATCCCAGATGAGAGAGAACAACGATGAAATCACACTGCTGATCATTGCGCAGATAGTTTACCACCGCCTGAAGTGGTTTGAAGGGCTCATGGTAAACAACGCCCTGGTGATTCGCCGGCGCCACCAAATCGGTAAAACTGACTCCCACCCCGGTCATGCCCACTTTAATCGGGCCAACCTGGCGGATGAGGTAAGTTTGCACCAGGGGCGCCAGAGGGGTGTCGTCGAAATCATAATTGCAATTCAGAATGGGAAATTTACAATACCCTTTCAATACTCTGGCCAACGATTTAACTCCGTTGTCGAACTCGTGGTTGCCCAGGGTGGTCGCATCGTAACCGCACTGACTCATGGTCATGTATTCGACTTTCCCTTTGAACATATTGAAATAGGGAGTTCCCTGCAGCACGTCTCCGGCGTCCAGCAGCAGGGTGTAGGGATTCTCCCGGCGGATTTTTTCCACCAGAGTTTTGCGGCGAGCAATTCCCCCCAATCCCTGGAATCTCCCCCCATCCATCGGAAAGGGATCGATGCGGGAATGGGTATCGTTGGTTTGCAATATGGTCAGTTTAAAACGGGCATTTTCAGCCCGGGTATTTTTAACCCAGACATGGGGGAATTGCAAAGCGGCTCCGGCTAATAGAGCAGTTTTTAAAAAATCGCGGCGTTTCATATCGGCATCCTCTGATTGTTTTTCTGCTTCGGCAAGACGGGCAAGGCCGTTAACGGCCTTTCCCCGCAAAGCCCTTAAGGGCTTTACGCCAGAAGGCCCTTAAGGGCCTTCCCGCACCCTTTCATTATCGAAAAATCAACCGCCCGTCAATTTGGGCGGTCACCGGCTTACCGGCGGCTTCCAGCGCTTCCACCTCTTTTAGAATCGCATCGCGCAGGCGAATTCCCAGAAAATGGCGCGGCACTTCGCCCAGTACGCTGAGCTTCTTGCGGCCCGGCGAAGAGAGGTAATCCGTGGTCACCACCCGATACACACTGTCCGACACCACCCGCTGGTTCTGAATGGTCATCTTCACCATGCGTTTATTTCTGTACTCAATCCGCATTCCGGCAATACACTCGCCGCCCACCTCACCGATCTGATTGGCCAGCTTAATGAGTTGCAATCCGGTCATCTCCAGCACCACCAGTTCATTCTCAAAAGGCATCAGCTCGTAAATCTTGCCCAGGGTAATCGGTCCGGGGGGAATATTGGTACGCAGTCCGCCCCGATTGGTAATCGCCACCTCCACTGGCTCGGGGTACATCTCGTTGGCCACTTTCAGCATCAAATCAGCCACAAAATTATTCAACGTTCCTTCCGGTTTCCCCTTTTTTAGAAAAATGGCTGCGTGCCCCACCACTCGTCCCATCGTTTCCTTCATCTGTTCCCGGTAAGGCGAAATCAGCACCTCCAATTTTTCATTGGCGGCAATGGTGGAATCAATTTTAATATTGTGGGTTTCCACCGCCATATGTTTGGTGGAAAAGGCGCTCTTGCCCGTTCCCGCACACTGCCAGGCGAACAGGGCAATTAGCACCTGCAACAAAACAATTCTACCAATAGGACAAAATTTCATATTCACCTCTGTAGTTACGGATGGTTACTTCTTATGTATTTCATCCCGGGTAATTTCGTAAACCGACACGGTGGTTTGCCGATCCTCGAACGGGATTTTCATCTCCCGGCGTTCCAGAAAGAACCCTTCCTCCCGAAGAATATTAAAAAAATCCCGCGCTATGGGGCGATTCGGCTCGCTCAACAGGATGCGCCCGCCCGGTTGCAGCAGCGTCTCAAAGGCCAGCGCCAGCGGCCAGAAATGGCGTCGCTCGTACGCCACATCGGATGCCAGAATCACCGCAAAGCGGCGGTCAATTTGGGGATTTCGCCAGTCCAGCAAAGCGGTTTGAGGAAATCGTTGCAAATTGACAAACCAATTCAGGGCGGCCAATCGGAGCGCATCTTCCTGGTAGTCGGTTTCCAACACCTCCGCGCCTATCTTTCCGGCGGCCAAACCAGCCAATCCCAGGCCACACCCAATTTCCAGCACTTCCCGATTCCGCACCTGCTCCGGGTGTTCCAGTACAAAACGAGCCAACGCCAGCGCCGAAGGCCAGAGTTCCGCCCAGTACGGCAAGCGTTCGTCCTTCACATCCTGGTGCTCGGGGCCTTTTTCAATCAGTTCGTCTAACAGCAGGTCTATCTCTTTCACTGAAAAAAGAGAAAACTCCTCTCCGGCAATTCGATGATTCACCTGCATCAGCGGATACTTCCGGTTCAAAAACTGGTACAGATTGTCAAACTCCTCCGTTAGTCCGGGAATGTAGGGCAATTTTATTTCCATCGTTCACAATATTAATGGTCAAATTGGGATTTCTTTGCAGCGCCTCGTCCACAAACTGTTGAGGCGATTCCACCGGAAATAGATGAATCGGTTCCACCAGGGTTCGCTCCAATGTGGTGTAAAATCCGATCCGCTTCACACTGGCAATTAAACGGGCAAACTTGTACGCTTTGTGAGAATAAAGAATGTATTTTTGTTCCAGAATTTTGAACACCTCTTCCAGGGGACGACGCAGTAAATCGTAAAAATTTTCCTTGGCAGAATCCGGCCCAATGCCGTGCCGGCACTCCGCAACGAACAATACCTCTCCTCCCGGTTTCACAGCGTTCTTACTTAGTTCCAACGCCCGTTGGGCGGTGTAAAGAGACTCGTCGTTGGGAAAACCGCCCGGCGAAACAATGAGTAAATCCGCTGGTTCCACCGTTTGACTCATCAGCCGGTCCACCTCTCCGGTGCCCCGGCGGACTACCTCTTCCAGTTCACCGTAAGCGGCCCAGAGAATCTGATCCCCTTTGCTAACTATTGCCAGCGTCAGAGCAACCCTGTCGCGCCGAATCAAACGAAACGCCTCCAGCATCTCTTCCGCCAGCGGATTGTCCTGCCGCTGCGGATCGGCATGGAGGGGGTGATGCCCGAAAGTGGCCTGATCCTTCAGGGCCAGCGCATGATTGCGCTCGGTGGTCTGGTTGGCACAAATACCCGGTAAAAAATTCTTCAACGCGTTGGAGTAACCCGCAAAATAGTGATTTTTCATATCCGAGAGCGCCAGATAAACATCCGCCTCCTTTGCCCGGGGATTCACCAGAACCCGATTTCCCGTACGAAGCGTACCTGCATCCCAGTATTCAATTCCCTTACCACGGTGAATTTCAATCGCAAAGGATTTCACATCGTATTGACGAAAAGCGTGCTGCAGCGCTGCCACAATTTCGGCATTACCCGGTAAATTAGGATTGTGGGTACCGGTGCACACCAGCACCTGCACAAATGCGGCCGTCCGAAGCTGCTCCGCCACCGGCGGAAACAAGTCGGTAATGGGAACCTCGCGGGTCGCGTCCTCTACCAGCAACACCACTCTCTTTCCGGCCACCGCCTCCGCCAACAAAAGTGCATCCACCGGCTCTTCTAACGCCTTTCGAAGCAGTTCCCGGTTGCTTTCCCGCTGCTCCGGCTCCTTTACCTCGATCTGATGCAGCACGTTCTCTTCCGGAATCCGCAGTCGAATGTCTTTGGATCCGTATTTGATTCGGTAAGTTCGCTTCATTGCTTGCTTTCTCTCCATTTTTTCGCCGCCACCAGCCACGGCATCTCAATCCCACCAAAGGGTGTCGCTTACACCGACCATTCAATCAAATCGAAATTCTCTTCCGGAACCTCGATCTCAATCAGATTAATGTGCGGATACTGCTCCAGTAATTGACCGTTGAGCTTCAGTTGAACCTGAAATCCCAACCGGTCGCCCGCTTTCACACCCAGATCTGCAAACCGCACGGCCACTTCCAGAATTTCTCCCAACTTAAAAGTCGGCTCCAGTACCGATTTTTCTTTGGTTTCATTCTTCATTTCAAATTTTTCCATCACGCCGCGTAATGGCGAGATCACAATCGTTTGGGCGTGAGGAACCCGCACCGCCAGCACAAACTCCGTCATGGGATTGGGTGCCCGGGCAAAGTCAATCCGCAAATACAAATGTTCCGCATCAAATCCAACGTAGAGCTTGTCCATGACCCGGGCCACCTGATGCATGGCCGCCTGGGTGGTTTTCCGCAAATCATACTCCGCGGCGCCCACCCATTCGTAAAAATGGCTCGACTTACCATCCAGTACCGGGGTAATAAAGTTTTTGGGACGACTGGACACAAAGCGGTCAAAATGCACCTGTTTAATGGTCTGGTAAAGGTAACTGGGCACCTCCTGCCCAAGCAACTGGTACACCTGCATCAGATGCTGGCGGTAAAGCTGGTCAAATTTCATGTCGTTGGCCGAAGAATGTTCGTCACCGTACCACCAATTCCAATCGGATCCCTCGGCAATGTAAATTTTTTCCCAGGCCTGTTGCAACGCCTCCGGAGGATGCACCCCTAACTTTTCCTGCTCCACTAAAAACTCCCGGGTCAGGTACAGTACCTCCCAGGAGCGATTGTCCTCCTGGGAACCAATCCAGATGTTAAAAGTGCTGTTAATCCAGGAACCGGGATGAATGTGCGACAGGGTGGTGCGCGGCTGGTTGCGATCCAACACTTCGGAGAAGGTGCGGGTTTCCAGAAGGTCGTGACTCGAGAACGCCTCGTAAAGCCGGCGGAGAAACGGTTTCCCGTCTTCCTGGTAATACTCCCAACAATTTTCCCCGTCCAGAATGATGGGCACCACAAAACGCTCCAGCGCCTCTTCGCCGTACTGTTTCACCAACCCGGAGCGAATAGCCACCAGGCGTTTGATCAGATCATCCACCGCCCGGTCTGCCGGCCAGTTCCCGTACACAAAACCGATGGCATCGGAAAGGTAGTGGTCACGGAAGAACACCTTTAATTTTCCGTTTGGGAAAGACAATTCGTAAGGCTGGTAAATGGCCTGCTGGGTAAACTTCTCTTTCAGGGTTCGCGCCAGAATCCCTTCGTCCGTGGCAACCCATTCCACTCCCTGACGCATGACAATTTCCAGCGCCTGCATGCTCACACTGCCTTCGGAGGGCCACATTCCACGGGGGCGCCTTCCGAACAGTTCGTTAAAATACGCCAGCGCACGGGTGATCTGGGTCTCCGCATCTTCGGGATGCTGAAAACGATACTTGGGCAGTTTAATATCCGGAGACGATTCTTTTGCCACATTGGAATCGCACAGCAGGGGTAAAATAGGATGGTAAAATGGCGAAGCACTCAGCTCAATTTGCCCGCTGTCCCACATCTCTTTGTGAAGGGGGATAATCTCGGCTAAAATTTTGCGGGAAATTTCCAGCAGTGCCTTTTTGTCTGCCTCGCTGAATCCCTTCCCCTTCTGGAAAAACGTTTGAATTTCCGGCCGCTTACGGGACTCCACCCCGATCCAGGTTAAATTGTACCACATTTGCAGATCGCGAAAATCGTCCACCGAGAGGGAATTAATCCGGTGCTCCAGCGCAGTGCTTTGCTGGTACCACTTAAATTTCTGGTACAGTTCGAAATAGCGGGGGTACGGCTTAATCATGGTATTCACATTGGCCAGAAAAAACTGATTCAGAATGGCTTTCTTTTCTTCGAAGGTCAGCTGATCAGCCGGTTTTTCGGTGAGCAACCAGATATCGTCCTTGGCTCCGTTGTTCACATAATCCTGAATCTGCAGTAACAGCGAAGGAACCAGATTAATCACCTGTTTAACTTCCGGGAATTCTTTCAGGACCAGCAACATATCCAGGTAATCTTTAGTACCGTGAAAACGGACCCAGGGCATCTGGTACAGCCCGTCGCCGTCCTTGTAATACGGTTGGTGTTGATGCCAGAGAATGGTAACCGCAAGTTTTTTTGCCATGTTTCAGACTTACTTTTCCGTGTTTTACGTGACGGTTTATTTACCAAAAAACTGTTTAAGGCGCTCCCGGTCTTCCGCCGTAAGCACCAATTTCCCCAACCACGCCACACTGGTCAGAGCAATGAAAACTTTCCAGCCGAAACCCGGATGAATAATATAATACAAGAAATACACCAGGCCAACCGTCAAGAAGATTGCCAGCACCTGCCTTTTTCGGACAGGAATGGGATAGATTCGTTGCGCTACCAACACAATCAGAGCCGCCATGGTAAAATAAGATAGGACCGAAGCCCCCACCGCTGCCCAGAGTCCGTAACGCGGTAAAAGAAATAGATTCATCAGAATATTCAAAAGCGCCCCGCTGCCGGTAAACAAAATCATGTATTTGCTCTTCTTTTGAATGTAAAACGCCGGGGTAAAAATAATGTAAATTCCAAAAAAGAAATAAGCCAGCAACTTCCAGGGAATAATAGGAATGCCCCACCAATAGCGCTCACCCAACAAATAAAACGCGTCGAAAAACCGGTAAGTCAAAATATTCTCGATGAAAAGAGTCAGAATAATAATAATGGCTCCCGTTACCAGCAGGTAATAATTCAGTACCCGGGAATAAATTTGAGGAGCGTTTTCCTCGCGGGCAATTTTCAGGAAAAAAGGCTGCCAGGCATTCCGAAACCCCACAATGAGCAACAAAAGCACGGTGGCAAATTTAAAATTGGCGTGGTACACCGCTACCACATCCTTCCCCAAAAAGCGAGTCACCAAAAAGCGGTCCATCATTTCGATGGTCATGTAGGCAACGCCGTTGGGAAGAAAAGGCAAACCGAAAGCCAGCATTTCGCGAATCAGACGGTAACTCACCGAAAAACGGAAATACTTCACGATGAAAGGGGTCATGATGAGTAAATTCAATATCGAGGCCCCCAGGTTGGCGTATAGAATTCCTAACACCCCTTGGCGCAAAACGACCACAAACAGGATGTTCAACCCCAGCTCCAGCGAGAAGCGTAACAGCCGGAAAGCGGTAAAGGTGACCGGTCGCTCTTCCGCCCGCAATACCAGAAAGGGCAAATTCCCCAGGGTGTCGAACAGGAGGATGAACGCCGCCAGGCGCACAAATACGGCCAGTTTTTCCGAAAACAATACCACCCCGGCAATCGGTTCGGCAAACACGAGAAGCAGCAGGCTGGTTAGAATGCCGGTCAGGGTAAGCATCTGAAAGGTGGTGGAAAACACCGCTTTGCGGTCGGCCTTGTCCAGAAAGAAAAAACGCAAGAAGGCGGAATCCATTCCGTACAAATACACAAAATTCATGAAAGCCATGAACGTGTAAATGAGGCCGTAATTCCCGTACTGGGAGAGCTGGGGCAGGTACAGAGTGCTGGTGTAAATGGGAGTTAGAATCAATCCCTGCAGACGTTGCACCGAGGTGCTAATGGAGTAAATGGCCGAATGTCGGAACAGTCGGCGAATGGAACCGCCCAGATGTCCGCTTTGTGCTGTCATGTCGGATTTATGTCCCCGCCGTTTTTCAAGTCGCTAAGTTGCTCCCGGGGTGTCCACCGTTCCCGACGAATCTCCACCACCTGGCCGTCGTAGGCCGGGGCCATTCCCGCCGGAAGAAGCGCTTCCAACTCCGCGTGGGCCACTTCGTGGCTCAAATGGGTGAAATAGGTTTGTCGGGCGCCGATTTGCCGGGCCGCTTCCACCGCCTGCTCAATGGTGAAATGGGTGGGATGAGGACGGTGTCGCAGGGCGCCCAGCACCAATACCTCTAAATCTGCCAGCAACGGACCGCTTTCCTCCGGAATGGCGCTGACGTCCGTGCAATAGGCAAATCCTCCGATTCGAAATCCTAGGATGGGCAACCGTCCGTGCCAGAGTGGCACCGGTTGTACGGTAACCGGACCGATTTGAAAGGCTTCCCGCTCTATTTCCACCGGGCGGATCCGCGGCACGTCCGATTCGTTCTCCCCGGCTCGGAAAACATAGCTGTACACCCGCCGCAGATTTTCCAGGGTGTTGGCGGAGCCGTACACCGGAATGTCCTTGGCACGAAAAATATTAATCGGTCGCAAGTCGTCCAGTCCGAAAATGTGGTCGGCATGGTGGTGGGTGAACAGCACGGCATCCAGGTCGTCGATGCCAAACCGCAGCGCTTGCTGCCGGAAATCCACCGCCGCATCAATCAGGAGGCGTTGCCCCGCGACCTCCAGAAGCACCGAGGCCCGCAACCGGCGGTCGCGCGGATCGCGTGACCGGCACACCGTGCACCGACACCCCACCATGGGAATCCCCATGGACGTACCGGTACCCAGGAACCACACTTTCACAACTCACACCTCGTTTTTTAAAATTCGAGCAACACTTTTAACGAATCCGCCTCCTGTGCCCGGTTAAACGCTTCTTCCCAGGCTTCCAGAGGAAAGACGGCGCTAATCAGATCGCGGGGGTCAACCGCCTGTTTCCGCAGCAGGTGCAGTGCCGGGGTGAACGGTCCGCAGCGCGAACCAACCATCGTAATCTCGTTAATCACCAGTGGCGCGGGATTAAACGGTTGTTCGCCCACGTACGTGCTTTTCAACACCACAAACCCGCGCGGTTTTACCGCCTGCAGCGCCATTGCCCAGCCATCCCAGGAACCGGTTGCTTCCACCACCAGATCGAACTGCTGACGCGATTCGCCGAATTCGCTTCGGGTAAGCGTGGCAATACCGACCTTTTTCAACAAGTCCAATTTTGAAGGGTGTTTTCCCACAACCAGTACGCGGTCGTTGCGCAGCGCCAACACCCGTGCCACTAACTGTGCCAGCTTACCATCCCCAATCACCAGAATGCGGTAATCGGAGAGTATTTCCAGTTGCTCGGTAATTTCGCACGCCGCCGCCAGCGGTTCGGTAAATACGGCCTGCAATTCCGACACGCCGGGAGGCACTACGTGAACATTGCTCAGGGGCAGAGTCAGATACTCCGCCATGGCACCGTCTTTACCCAAAATCCCCAGTACCGTGCGGTTAGGACAGTGCCGCCCCAATCCCTGCAGGCAGAACTCGCACCGACCGCAGGAAATATTTATTTCGCCCACCACCGTTTTTCCAAGTAAATTGACGTCCGGTGCCTGCGTCACCTCGCCCACAAATTCGTGCCCGATGGTCCCGGTAAATCCCATGTAACCTTCCAAAATCTCCAGATCGGTATTGCAAATGCCGGCGTACCGCACCCGGATTAGCACCTCGCCGGACTTCGGCCGCGGTGTTGGTTTTTCCACCAGCGCCAATTTTTGACCATCAAAATGAAGCGCCTTCATAAAACCCCTCTGTTGTGTTGTTTTTAATTTACTTACAAAAACGGAAGAGACCAAAACAGATTTTAATCAAAATGTCCCTGCCGAAAAGTGGCGTCTCTCCAGGTTCATCTCAACCAGCTTTCACTTTTTTTACCTTCACCTTTAGCTTTTCGGTTGTTTACCCTTCCCGGTAGTGCTACTTTCCAAAAAACAGAAAAGGGGGAAGTCACTCGTGCAACCATCCACGGCTCACAAATCATCTTTCTGGCGGAACGCCTTCACCGACAATAGTTTCCTGTGGTTCCACATCGTCGGTGGGGGAACTTTAGCAAAAATCTTTCACCTCTGGATTCCGGGAGAAAAAGCGGTATTGTTCGTCCTGGTGATTGCCCTGGGATGGGAACTGCGGGAACTCTATTTCACAGACATTAAAAAAATCTACGGGAGTCACCAACGCTTTTTCCAGAATGCATTCGGAGACGTGGTGGGTGCACTGTTTATGGCCGTTATTGTCTCGCTATAAATTCCCCGGAAGCGGCCTGTTCCACCGGTACCACTTTTTTCTCCACCCGCACTTTCCGTTGCGCCAGTCCTTCCAACAGATACTGTACGCAGGATTCCTTTTGTCCGATGAACTCCGGCGCGGAAACGCCGATCCGGCGGTATTTTTCGTAAGCCACCATCCGGGCCACCATGGCGGCGGTGTAACCGGTAGTGCGCGCCATGGAGGTCACCTGCTGCCCGCGATCGTAACGGTCGAACAAATCGTACTGAATACGCCAATGTTGTCCCTCTTTTTTCCCTTCCACGGTCACCCGCATTACGGTCAGGTCTTCTTCTCCCTCTTTTAATTCCCAGAGGGGGAAAAGCAGTCTGGCGGTAAAATCCAGCGGCCGAATGGAATGGCCGTCGATCTTTATCGGCTTTTTGTCAAAGAACCCGCTTTCCCGCAAAATACGCATTTTTTCGATGTGTCCGGGGTAACGCAGGGTCTTTTCTTTCATATGGGGAATTGGGAGGGTGGTTAACAAGGTCCGCAAACCGTCGGTGTTAAAGGCTTCCAGAGTACCAATTCCGGGGAAATTGACCAAATCCGGATCGGAAAGCGCCGGGCGAACTACCAGTTGGCCGTTTTCCAGATAGCGAGCGGGACGGGTGTACTCTTCAATTACATCCACCGGAGAGAAAACAATCTTGTACTCGTAGGGCCATTCCCGCACCACTGGTAATCCCCCAACCAGAATTTCCGCCCGCTCGGTTTCATCCAGCTCGCGGTCAGCGTCCGCCACTAAAATGTTGCTTAACCCCGGCGCGACCCCACAATCCATCACCGCCACCACTTCTTTCTCGCGGGCCAGCTCGTCCAGGTCAAACGGGTCCTCCGGGAAGAAGGCAATGTCCGCCACATTTTTTCCGCTTTCAATCACCGTGCGAAAAGCGCGGTACCCCAGAAATCCCGGTAGCGCATCGATGACCAGGTCTGCTTGTTTCACCAGTTTTCGAATATTGGCCACTTTCGAGAGATCCACCATCCGGGTGCTCAAGTTTTTCCAGCGGGGTAAACGTCGCAGTTGTTTCTCGTCGCGGTCGGCCACCGTCACGTCAAACTCTCCCTCCCGGGCTAAATCCCGGGCAATCGCACGACCTATTAGACCGCTTCCCAACAAGAGAATTCTCATGGCGCTTCCTCCGGTTTTGTCACGTTTTCAATTATAGGAGATTTCAAGATCAATTACAAGCAGAGAGTAAAGAGGGCGCTTCGCAACACCCGGCGACCGGCGTTTTCTTTCTTCCCCAATTTGCACCTCGGGAACGGCCTCCGAACCAGAAATAAATATGGATTCGGGCTTTAAAAAGCAGTAAAGGATTTAAAATAAATTCCGATTACTTAAATACTTACAAGGGAATCCATTGGACGCGATTTAACAGAGGATGTTCACTTAAAATGGGTTTAACAAACGTCACAAGGAAAACCGGTTCGACGAAAAGTTATGGAAGACCAACATCACTTACCATAAACCGATTCAGAGGCCTTCAGACCCGCCGGGTTGTGCTGTCTCTCGCCGTTTTTTTTCTCCAGCTTGTTTTCACCGCCTCTTTGTTCGCCGGTTATTTTAATGGCGACGTTTACACCACCGAATCCGGTTTACCCACCAATCTGATCAAAAAAGTGCTCCAGGAACCCAACGGGTTTGCCTGGATTGCCACGGACGCTGGGTTGCTGCGTTTCGACGGTGAGCATTTTGTCTCTTACAAAGACAAAATCTCCACCCGTTACATTAAAAACATTGTTCGCTCGCCCAAAGGCGAACTGTACGTGGTAAGCGACCTGGGGATTTACAAAATCGTCCGCAACGGGTACCAGAGCGATATTAAACTTTTTCTTCCCGGATCAAAAAATCTCACCGATTCTACCCTGTTTTTCCCCAAAGATCTCTATTTTGCATCCGACGGCAGCCTCTGGATTAGCGAACCGTGCTCCGTTGTTCGTTTTCAAAACGGAAAAATCAAACGTTACTTCTTCTCAGATCGGTACCTGACCAACCGTTACGACCGCTCGTTTCTTTTCCTTTCTCCGTCCCCCGAACTGTTTTTGGTCGCATCGCAAACCGGTTTTCTCTTTTATTTCTCCCAAGATAAAGAGACCTTTCTCCCGCTTGAATTAAAAAACCGACCGGCCGGCTTCAACATTAATATTCTGGTGAAATCCCCCGGGGGAGAAATCTGGGTCGCCGGGAAAAGCGGAATCTATTCTCTTACCTTTTCCGCAGACCAAAAAACGGCTCACCTGACCCCCCGGTTTAAGATTGCCGAGATCACAGCCCTGGCTTTTCTGAACCCGAACCTGCTTTTGATTGGGACCGAAAATCAGGGGTTCTATTACGCCAAAAAGAAGGACGGACATTGGGAAGTAAGATCGGAAGACATTTTCCCATTGCAAGGAATACACAGCATTACCTTCGGTGCGGATGGCTCCCTCTGGATTAGTTCGGACGAAGGATTTGCCAGGTTGTACGAGAATTTCTTCTTCCCGATTTCGACCGGTCAGGCGGCTCAATTTGTTGAGGACATATGCACAGACCGGCAGGGAACCATCTATTTTACCGATGGTTACCGGGTTTACCGGGTCCGCGTGGAAGCCGGGGAAGCCACGCTTCGTCCCATTTATATTTCTCCCAGCGATCTCATCACCAGTCTGGCGGTAAGAAACGGTCACCTGTGGCTCGGATACCGGAGCGGCAAACTCCAGCGGATCGGGGAAAACGGTCAGGTAAAGAATTTTACCCTGAATTCCCGTCTAAAAAGACAGATTGAATGTATTTTTACCGACCGAAATAACCAGTTGTGGATTGCGCTGGACAATCTGAATGGGGTTTACCGTATTACGCCGGAGTTGCACATCGACTTTTTTGACGAGTCCAGCGGGATTCAATCGCCGGTAACCATGATTACAGAATCGCCCGACGGTCAGATCTGGCTGGGGGCGGTCGGAAATAACGCCTATCTCTACCAATTTGATTCCCAGCACCAGCGTTTCCTGAATAAAAGTATTCCTATTTCGTTTGCCTATGCCGCGCCCATGAGCGTGTATGATCTGGAATTCGACGAACACGGCTCCCTCTGGCTGGCAACCAATGTGGGGGTGTACCGGTACTCCCGGGAGGGAATTGCGGTTCCGAAAGGCCTGCAGGTATTAACCAACCGGATTATTACAGCATTGCTCATCGACCAGGATAAGCGCGTCTGGAGCGGGACGGAATCCGGACTTTACCTGTAGTGGCAGCAACTGCTGCAGCAATTTAATCAGCACGACGGTTTACCCCATTCCTCTATTGTAACCCGGGGACTTACCCTGGGAAGGGACAATACCATCTGGATCGGAACCCCCAAAGGAATTGGGTTTTCCGCCAGCCGCTCTCTGGCGCAAAAACGCACCCTGTCTCCTCAGCTTCTCCTGGTAAAAATCGGAAAAAATGCAGTGAATCTCGATCCCGACACCACTCTGGTCGTTCCCCACGGTGCGGTGCTGGAGGTGAACTACCGCTCGGTTTACCCCATTCACGAGAAGGTGCTTTACCGAATATCTGTCACCGGAGAAGACCGGGAACGCTCCTCTTTTACCAGCGAAGAACATCTAATTTTTTCCAAATTGAGGCCCGGCACGTACCTTCTGGAAATCAGCGCTCAGAAGCCCGGTTACCAGTGGAGCGCACCGCTGCAGATGAATTTTCGCATTCTTTCTCCCTGGTATGTCAGCTGGTGGATGCTCCCGGTGATTGCCCTCTTGCTTTTGCTGATTTACCTGGTTATTCGCAATATTTACCGCATCCACATCGACCGACTGCGCATCCGTCAGGCGTTCATGAAAAGCGAGTTCCGTTATCGAACGCTTTACAACCGCACCCCGGCAATGCTTTTCACCATTAATGCGGAACAAAAGATCTCCGATGTAAACGAGTTCTGGCTTCAGACCTTGGGATTCGAACGAAACGAGGTCATTGGCAAATATCCTAAATTCTTTTTCACGCTGGAGTCTCAAAAGCTAATCGACGAAAAAGTGTGGCCGGAATTCTCCGAGCGAGGCCAGATCAACAATGTGTCGCTGCAAATGGAGAAAAAGAACGGGGAAATTCTGGACGTTCTGGCCTCCGGATATGCCGAGCGGGATTCCCAGGGCAATTTCATTCAGGGCATATTCGTTCTCACCGATGTCACCCAGCAAAAACGCAACGAAAAGGCGCTTCAACAGGAAAAAGAAAAAGCTCTGCAACTTTACCGGGTGGTTCCCAGCGCCATTTTTACCGTAAACTGCGATGGGATTATTACCACGGTGAATCAAAAAACCTGCGACATTTTGGGTTTCGAAGCGGAGGAGCTGATTGGTCAGCCCTGTACGGTATTTGCTGAAGAACCCTGCAATTTCAAATGCGGTTTAAATCAAGAGCAAGTCCACAAACCGATTATCGGCAAAGAATGCAAAGTGCGCCGGAAAGACGGCCGCATTCTTACCGTGGTGAAAAATGTGGATTTTTTACGCGACCTGGACGGCAACGTGATTGGGGGCATCGAGAGTTTTCAGGATATTACCGAACTGAAAAAAACCGAAGAAGCCCTGAAGAGAGAGAAGGACTTTGTCCAAACCATTCTGGACACCACCGCCGCCCTGGTGGTGGTTCTGGACCGGCACGGCAATATTATTCGATTCAACAAAGCCTGTCAAAAACTCACCGGTTACCGCCAGGAGGAATTGAAAAATAAAAAAATCTGGGAAATTCTGGTTCCTCCGGAAGAGCGGGAAAATGTGCAACAGGCTTTTCAAAAGCTGACTGCCGGCCACTTTCCGAACGACTACATCAATCACTGGTTAAAGAAGGACGGTTCACGCCGGCTCATTTCCTGGTCCAATACGGTGATGCTGGATGAAGAGGGCAAGGTTGAATACGTGATTGGCACCGGAATTGACATCACGGTGGAACGGGAAAATCAGGAAAAGTTAATCCGGCAATCGGCTTTGCTCCGGGGAGTTGCCCGGGCCCTCAACGTTTTACTGATCTCCACTGATTTTAATTCTGCCATCAACCAGGCATTCCAGATCATCGGCGAAACCTCCGACATCGATCACCTGATTCTGGTAGACAACGGGGTCAGCGAATCGGGAGATGTGGTAACAAATCTGATTTACCACTGGTCGCGTAACGGTCACGATCCCGATCCTGAAAAATGCCCCTGGCACAAGATGTCTTTCCGGGAACAGGGATTGGGGCACTGGTACCAATTGCTTTCCAGCGGTAAAATTGTCCGCGGAAATCGGGAAAATTTCTCCCCGCAGGAGAAGAAGTTCCTTCAGGCACAGGAGGCCGAGTCGCTGCGGATTGTTCCCATCATTATTGATGAAATTTTCTGGGGAAGTATTATCTTTCTCTACAGCAAAAAGGTGGACAGCTGGGACGAGGGCTGGGGAATTATTTTCTCTGCTTTTGCTGCCAGTCTGGGGGGATTCATCCTGCGGCAACGCAGCGAAGAGGCCCTGCAGCGCTACACCCAGGACCTGATGATCACCAAACGAGAATTGGAAGAGAAAACTCACCAGTTAGCTCAAACCATCAAAGAACTGGAAGTCGCCAACGAAAAAGCGATGGAGGCCACCCGTCTGAAGTCTCAATTCCTGGCCAACATGAGCCACGAAATCCGCACCCCAATGAACGGCATCATTGGGCTTACCGAACTGCTGATGGACACCGAACTTACCGACGAACAGCGGGAATATTTGAAAATGGTGTACTCCTCGGCGGATTCCCTCCTGGCCTTAATTAACGACATTCTGGACCTTTCGAAAATAGAAGCCGGCTACCTGGAACTGGAAACCATCGACTTTTTCTTGCGCGACAGCATTGGGGAAACGCTTAATGCGCTGGCTTTTCGCGCGTCTCAGAAAGGCCTGGAGCTCGCCTACCATGTTTCCACCGATGTTCCCGACGCCCTGATTGGAGATCCCGGCCGTTTGCGCCAGATTGTGACCAACCTGGTGGGAAACGCCATTAAATTCACCGAAGAGGGAGAGATTGTGGTCAGAATTGAGAAGCAAGACCAAAAGGACCAGAAAATCTGTCTCCATTTTGCGGTGAGCGACACGGGCATCGGGATCTCACCTGAAAAACAGGCCAAGATTTTCGAACCGTTTACCCAGGCGGACGGTTCGACCACGCGTAAATTCGGCGGCACCGGTCTGGGACTAAGCATTTCGTCCCAGCTGGTGGAAATGATGGGCGGAAAAATCTGGGTAGAGAGTCCCACCAATCAGCGGGCAGGACGTCTGGGCGGCCCGGGAAGCACCTTCCACTTCACCGCCTGGTTCGACATTCAGGAGAATCCCAAGCATCCCGACT
>JAJRXE010000531.1 GCA_024276455.1 Calditrichota bacterium | reverse complement strand
GCCTTGACGAATTGTCGAAAATTTTTAAAAATTAAGAGGGCGCCGTGAAGCTCATTCCGTTTTGGGGATGCATGATTGCCCTGAAATATCCGCAGATGGAAAAGGCAGTGCGGTTTTCCCTCGCCCGCCTGGGAATCGAACTGGTGGATGAGGAGCGCTTTAGCTGTTGTCCCGATCCCATTTATTTTAAAGCAGCGGACCGGTTTACCTGGCTTACCCTGGCAGCACGCAATATTGCTCTGGCCGAAGAGAAAGGTCTGGACATTGTTACCATGTGTAGCGGCTGTACCTCGACCCTTTGCGAGGTGAATTACCATTTGAAACACGATGCGGAATTGCGCCGGAAAGTAAATGAGCGACTGCGAACCATCAGGCGCGAATTTCGGGGCAGCGTGAAGGTGCGCCACATCGTAACCGTTCTGCGCGATGAAATCGGGTTGGAACGAATCCGAAACAGCGTGGTCAGACCATTGCACGATTTAAAGGTGGCCATTCATTACGGTTGCCATCTTCTGAAGCCCAGTGAAATCATGCAAGTGGACGACCCGATTTTTCCCACCATTCTGGAACGGTTGATCGAGGTCATCGGGGCGTGTCCGGTGAACCACCGGGAGTATTTATTGTGCTGCGGAAAGGCCTGCGAGGATTTGGAACTTACCCTGAACATGAGTCACGATGTGTTTCAGTCGGTGGCCGATTCCGGGGCGGATTGTCTGGGATTGATTTGTCCGACCTGTTTTGATTCCTTCGATGTGGGACAGCTTCGAATTTCCCGTCGCTTTAACAAGAATTTCCAGATACCGGTTCTGTACTATTTCCAGTTGCTGGCCCTGGCTCAGGGCGCTTCTCTGGAAGAAGCCGGCATCCGCTATCATAAAATAATGCCGGAACCCTTTCTGGAAAAATTACAGCGAACGGCGGCAGCGGTGTGAATTTGAATCCGGCTGTTACGGTAGGGCTTCGCGAAACAAAAATTCCGGAAGGAACCACCGCTTCGGCCGGATTTCAACATTCCCGGGGACGGACTGCTTTCCTGCGTTCTCCTCATGTATCTGGAAAATGGTTTGCCGGTTGCGAATAAAACCGGCCTGGCGCCGCACAGAGTAGAGCGTTGAAGAAAAACGCCCAGCTTGCGGTTAAGAGGGAGACAGAAAAACCGCCGAATCTCTGCCGCCGGTAGAAGTACGTTGCAGGGGTGCGCAGGGATGATTCATTTTTTGGCGTTCCACCCGGCCATTTCCCGGTGATTATTGTTCCGTGAAAAGTTCGCTTTCGATTGTTTCGCGGGCCATTTTGTAACCTAACCGGAGAGCCTTCTGAGTAAGGTCAAAATCCTCTGCGACCACGTGCTGGCGGAGAGCCTTTAGAATCGCCTGCGGAGAATGAATTTGACAAATTCCGCCACAATTCCCAACCCAATGACATTTGCCAGTGTTTCGGTGCCGAATTCTTGAAAAGCCGTTTGAAAAATAGGGAATTTGTAAACCTTACAGTTCTCCATGGGGGCGACCGTCACCCGATTGGAGTCAATAATTAAAATACCGTCCAGTTTGAGTTCATGAATGTATTTTTCGTAAGCGACCTGGCTTAGACAGAGTAAAAGGTCGGGTTTTTGCACGCAGGGGAAAAGAATCTCCGCATTACTGAACACCACCTCCGCACTGTTGGCCTCGCCGCGGGCTTCGCCCCCGTAAGACTGGCACTGAGCGGCATTGTAGCCGTTGTAAAGTGCCGCCGCTTCGGCAAGAATCTCTCCGATCCAGACTAATCCATGGCCCACGTCCCCGCTCAGACGAATTTCATAACGGAAACTCATGGAATTTCCTCGCTATTTAAACAGGTTATGTTTCAAAGAAATGGTTCCGGAGGTGGAAACTGCTGACCGTTTCATTCATGTCGAACTGCTTTCAGCAGGACAAAGCGTCCTAAGCAGTGGGAAAGGGGCTGAAAACGTTCTGTGTTGCTTACTAATCGTGCCGGGGTTACCTATTTCCCGGTGAGGTGCTTTTTTCCTCCAGGCGCCGCACGCTGTTGCTCCCGCATTTGGGACAGGCCCGTTCCTGCGGAACACCCGGCGTGTACTTGTCTTCGTACAGGTAACCACAGCGCAGACATTTAAATTTCGCCTTTTCGGGCATGGGAAAATCCCCCTGTTTTCGGCCGGTGGTGCTTCCTTTCAGGCGGAGCGCAGGGCTTCCACCCGTTTCGCCTTGCGGGCTCTTTCTTTTTCCGCTTCCCGGCGTAATATTTCCCTGGTTTGCTGCACTTCTTCGGGGGTCACCTTCTTTCGCAGCTCTTCCAGTTCCCGCATGACTTTGGCAAATTTTTGCCCTTCGGCGGCGGAGATCCATTCCAATTGCAATCGCTCGGGTCGGATTCCCAGACGTTCCAGTTTGTTCCACAGACGCTCTACCCGGCGCTGCGTCCAGGTTACCGCGTTGATGTAGTGGCAATCTGCAAAATGGCAACCGGAAACCAGGACCAGCGGGGCCCCTTTCTGGAAGGCGTAGAGGACGAATTTCTCATCCACCCGGCCGCTGCACATGGTACGGATGAGTCGAATGCTGGGCGGATACTGGAGTCGCGACGTACCGGCATTATCGCCCCCGGCGTAGGAACACCAGTTACAGGCAAAGGCCACGATTTTCTCCAGAGGTTTCTCTTCCAGAATGGCATCGATCTGAGCCATAATCTGGGCATCGGTGAAGTGGCGCATGGTAATGGCGTCGTTGGGACACTCGGCCGCGCAGGTACCGCATCCGGCGCAGGCCGCTTCGATGATTTCCGGATAGATACCCAGCTTGCGGTCCGGAGGCGTAATGGCATGGTACGGACAGACCCGGGCACACATACCGCAGTAGTTACACAGGCTGGTGTCCAACCGGGCGGTCAGCGCTTCGATCTTCACCCGTCCGGCATTGAGAATAATGCTGGCCCGGGCTGCCGCCGCACTGGACTGTACCACGCTCTCGGTGATTCCTTTGGGCGATTCCACACAGCCGGCGTAAAATACCCCGCGGGTGGGGGAATCCACCGGTTTGAGCTTGGGATGGGACTCCAGCACGAAACCGTCGCCGGTGGTGGAGAGGGTCAGCATTTTTTGTAAGCGATCAAAATCGGAGCGCTGTTCCATTCCCACCGAAAGTACCACCATTTCCACTTCGTGCTGCTCCACCCTGCCGGTGGTAGTGTTTTCCACCGTGAGAATCAGATTCCTGGTCACCGGGTCTTCCACCACTTCACCGGGAATGCCGCGAATGTACTCCACGCCCACCTCTTTACTGCGCATGAACATCTGCTCGAATCCCTTTCCAAACGCCCGAATGTCGATGTAAAACACTTTGCACTTAGTCTCCGGGTAGTGATCGTAAAGCAGGAGAGTGTCCTTAATAGTGTTCATGCAGCAGATGTTGCTGCAGTAGCGGTTCCCGCGTTTGCCGGAACGGGAACCCACACACTGGATGAAAGCCACGGTTCTGGGGACTTTCCGGTCGGTGGGACGCACAAAATGTCCCGCCGTAGGACCGCCCGCGCAGATGAGCCGCTCGAATTCCATGCTGGTAATGACATTCTCGTAGCTGCGGTAACCGAATTCGTCCAGCTCGGTGGGATCGTACACGTCCAAACCGGTGGCGACGATGATGGTGCCCACTTCCACTTCGATGATCTCATCTTTCATATCGTAGTCGATGCACTTCTTTTCGCAGGCTTCCAGGCATTTCCCGCAGGCAATGGGATTGTTTCCCAGACATTCTTCCATATTCAGGATGTAAGCCGAGGGGACCGCTTGCGGGAAGGGAATGTAAATGGCCTTGCGAGAAGAGAATCCCTGCTGGTATTCGTCCGGAACAACCACGGGACAGTCTTTGGTACAGTCGCCGCAGGCGGTGCATTCGTCCTCGATTACGTAACGGGCTTTCTTGCGGATTTTGACGTTAAAGTTGCCGATAAACCCGGAAATGTGCTCCACTTCGCTGTAGGCAAACAATTTAATTCGGGGATGCCGACCGACATCCATCATCTTCGGTCCGAGTATTCATATGGAGCAGTCCATGGTGGCGTAAATCTTGTCCAGGGCCGCCATGATGCCGCCAATGCTGGGCTCGCGCTCCACCAGATAAACCTGATGTCCGGCGTCGGCCAGATCCAGCGCCGCTTGAATTCCGGCCACCCCGCCTCCAATCACCAGCGCCGCCCGGGTCACCGGAACCTCCGCTTCATGCTGAGCTTCCAGCAGCCGTGCCCGGTTCACCGCACTTTTTACCAGGTCCATGGCTTTTTCGGTGGCGGCTTTGCGGTCTCCCTGGTGAACCCAGCTGCAGTGCTCCCGCAGATTAGCCATTTCCATCAAATAGGGATTCAGGCCGGCATCGGCCACACACTGACGAAAGGTCGGTTCGTGGATTTTGGGCGTACAGGATGCCACCACCACCCGGTTCAGCCGATGTTCCTGAATGGCCTTTTTGATTTCGTTCTGTCCGGGATCGGCACAGGTGTATTTGTTGCGTACCACCGCCACTACGTCCGGCAGGGTGCGGGCAAATTCCGCCACGGCTTCACAGTCCACCGTACCGGCAATATTCAGCCCGCAATCGCAAACAAATACGCCAATGCGTAGTTTTTCTTCTTTCATGATTTACATTCCCCGGTTTTTTGGGGTTAATCCCTTGTGCTAATTAGAACCTGATTCAAACAAATTGAAAATTTTAAATTCATAGAAAATCAACGAAATTGCTTTTGATTGCTTTTAATGATCCCCTTCTCTCTTTTCCCCTCTCTGCAGGCAGGGAAGGAAATAAAGGAAGGGTAAGTAACCACACGTTATTCCAGAAATTAACCGGAGTCACCTCAGACATGTTTCAACCAGTCTTAACAGTTAGCACAACAGGGTTAGTTAACCAGCCAAAATCTTCTGTGCCGTGCGTCCATTGGTTTTTGATTCCCGAATGTTTTTGCTTTTCAGCGTCTCACCCCCTTTTGGTCATCTAATCTCCGGGATGTTTGGCCGGAGCGGGGTTTTTAGACCGGCACGCATTTGTACCCGTAATGAATGATGCCCGCTTCGCCTTCTTCGGAAATCCGGCGGAATTCGATTTTCACCGGTAGGCCGATTTGCAGCCGATCGAGGTCGCAATCGGCGACCTGGCAAAGGAGCCGAACCCCGTCCTGCAGCTCTACGATGCCCACGACGTAGGGTACCTGGTCGGCAAAGCGGCTGGGGCCCACATGAATGATCGTGTAGGTGAGCAGTTTGCCTTCCCGCTTGAGCTGAATGGTGTCGAATTCCCTTCCCCCACATTCCGGACAAATCAACCGGCCTGGAAAGTAGATTTTGCCGCATTGTTTGCATTTTCCGGCTTCTAAGCGATAGCGATGGGGAATTTCCCGCCAATATTTCGATACGCTCATGATGCCACCTCCATAATGTGAATTAGCGTACTGCCGCCGCTGCCCCCCATATTCTGGGTGAGTCCGAGGCGGGCGTTTGCGACCTGGCGCGGACCGGCCTCGCCGCGCAGTTGGGTAACGATTTCCACTACCTGAGCCACCCCGGTAGCGCCCACCGGATGCCCTTTGGATTTTAATCCGCCGCTGGTGTTGACCGGAATTTTGCCTCCCAGGGTGGTCATCCCCGCAGCGGTCGCCGGACCGCCCTGGCCCTTTTCCACCAGACCCAGCGCCTCGATGACGCAAATTTCCGCAATGGTAAAGCAATCGTGAACTTCCGCCAGGTCCAGATCGCTCGGTTTGATTCCCGCCATCCGATAAGCCTGTTGGGCAGCTCTTTCTGTGGCTTTCAGGGTGGTTAAATCGTCCCGACTGTGCAGGGCAATGCTGTCGGTAGCGTGACCGATTCCAATAATTTTTACCGGGGGTTTGCGACTGATTTTCTTTGCGAGCTCCAGGGGACAGAGAATCAGCGCCGCCGCGCCGTCGGTGATGGGGGAGCAGTCCAGAATACGCAGCGGATCGGCAATCATAACGGAATTCAGCACCTGCTCCACTGTAATGCGCTGGGGGTACTGGGCCACGGGATTCATGGAACCGTGGTAATGGTTTTTTACCGCCACCTGAGCCAGTTGCTCCCGGGTGGTGCCATATTTTTCCATGTGCAGGCGCGCCATCATGGCATAGAGTCCGGGAAAGGTGATGCCGTGGTACACTTCGTAATCCTGGTCGGCGGCGGTTGCCAGGGCATAGGTGGCTTGGTCGGTTCCCACGTCGGTCATTTTCTCCACGCCACCCACCAACACCACCTCGCTCATTCCCAGCGCCACCTCCAGGTAGCCCATTTTTACCGCCAGACCGCCGGAAGCGCAGGCCGATTCCACCCGGGTAGCGGGAATGGGGGCCACGCCCAGGTAGTCCGCCAGCAGGGCGGCCAGGTGTTCCTGCCCGGTGAACAATCCGGCAGTCATGTTGCCGATGTACAGGGAGTCGATTTTGTCCACCCCGGCGTCATCAATGGCGGCCAGGGCCGCTTCCACAAAAATGTCCCGCAGGGAGCGGTCCCAGAGCTCTCCCCATTTGCTCATTCCGATTCCAATAATAGCCACGTCTCGACTCACGATGTCTTCTCCTTTTTCTAAATTTTCCTCAAACATTTTTTAGAATTTTGTGCCGGAATTTAGCGTAGAGTCCGTAGTCCAGATAAACTTTGTCTCCCTGAATGATGTCCCAGGTTTTGGGCGCTTTGTCCCGCACTTTGTCGATTTGATCGGTGATTCGCCAGATAAACCCATCGCTTCCCGCCCCCGAACCGTAAGACACCATGAAAACCAGGTCGCCGGGTTTGGCAACGTCTAAAATAGCGGTCAGTCCCAAAGGCGAGGAACCGGAGTAGGTGTTCCCGATCTTTGGGCAAAGTAGTCCCTGGGCAAGCTGTTCTTTGCTGAATCCCAGCATTTTTCCCACCCGCAGGGGGAATTTCCCGTTCGGCTGATGAAAAACGGCGAAGGCAAAGTCCTGCGGTGTCAACCCCGCTTTTTCCAGGAGCGTTTTCCCGCAGTTGTTAATGTGTTTAAAATAAGCCGGCTCGCCGGTGAAGCGGCCGCCGTGCTGGGGGTAAAACTGATGTTCCCGCCGCCAGAAATCGGGGGTATCGGTCATGTAGGAGTAAGTGTGTTCGCACACGGCGATGACATCGGTTTTCCCCATGATGAACGCGGCGGCACCGGCCGAGGCGGTGTATTCCAGGGCGTCGCCCGGCGCTCCCTGGGACGTATCGGCTCCCACGGCCAACGCGTAGTCCATTTCCCCGGCTTTGACCAGTTGCAGGGCCACGAACATGGCTTCCGTTCCCGCTTTGCAGGCGAATTCGTAATCGGCGCAGTGAATGTCCGGAGTGGCGCCGATGGCCTCCGCCAGGGTGGTGCCGCTGGGTTTCACCGCATAGGGATGCGATTCGGAACCGACGTACACGGCGCCGATTTTGCGAGGATCAATCTCGGCGCGTTGCAGGGCCCGCCGGGTGGCTTCCACCGCCATGGTAATGGTGTCCTGATCGGGAGCCGGCACCGATTTTTCTTCTACCATTAACCCTTTTTTGTAACTCTCCGCATTGGCGCCCCACTGGGCGGCAATGGACTCCACTTTAATCCGGTACTTCGGGATGTACGCACCGTAACCGACAATTCCAACCATTGAAAACTCCTTTTTTTAAGGTTAAGAGTCAATTACCCGTTCTATTTTTACCGATTGCGGCTGGATTTAACTTTCCTTACTTGGCGACCGGCGTTTCTGCGGTCGAGAGCAGGATGCCCGCAATCTTTGCGGTAAAAAAATTTTTCTAAGGTCTCATGCTCCTGTTTTTTAAACTTCTGCCCTCCGAAAAATGAACACTGCCACCGTTTTATCATTGCCACCCATATTGATCATCATGCCGTAAGGTTTCTCCGGCTTGAGGGTGACCTGGCAATCGCCGGCTTTTCCGGTTAGTTGTTGCCAGAGGTCCACCGCCTGGCGGACGCCGGTTCCCCCGGTGGGGTGCCCGAATCCGATCAATCCGCCGGTGGCATTGGTGGGCAGTTCGGCGTCGTAATGGGTGCGTCCTTCCCGAATGAAATTGGCACCCTCGCCCTCTTTCACGAATCCAGCTGCTTCCAGCGCCAGCAGGGCGGTAATGGTAAAGCAATCG
>JAJRXE010000530.1 GCA_024276455.1 Calditrichota bacterium | reverse complement strand
TGGGCAGCTTTTCCCACTTCTGGTTGATGTACCTGTACGTTTGATCGATTTCCCCCTTGGAGGAATTTTGTTCCCGGCACGCTTCGCCAAGGCGTTTTGCCGGGTTTTTGGATTCGAAGCAAGTTTGAACAGTTCGTCGTGCCCGGGGGCAAAATCCAGCGCCTCCCTGACGAAAGGCACTGGTCCCGATTTGTATTATTTAAACCTGGTTTGCCAGATTTTCCGGTGTGGCGAGTTTTTTACTTCCCGGGGTCACGGTGTCTCGTTTACTTACTTCCGGGACTTTACCGCTCGCAGATTTTTCTCCTGATCTAACAACTGACCGGTCACAGAATACACTTCCAGGGACACTTTATCTCCCTTCACCCGGAAAATCAAATAATTGTAGTTGGAGCTGTACAGCGTTACCCAGTCCGACCAGGGAGTTTGTTCCTGCACATAATAAGGTGCTCCTGCACCGCCGCTGACAATAAACCAGGTGGGGTAACGAAAGCGGGGATTGGGTGAAATTTGTCCGTCGTCCAGCTTTCCGTTACCGTTTAGGTCGTCCTGCGGGTAAAGGCCCACCGGAGTCTCACGGGTAATCAGGGTGCGGTGGTAACCGTGTTCGTCCGAGCCCAGAACAGCGGCCACTTTGGAAGAATTGCTGATGAGTTCCCAGAATTGGTTGCGTACTTCCACAATACCCTTCTCAAACGGTTGGGGCGTTTGGCCGTTTCGGGCCAGGTAAGCCCGGACGGTGTTGTTTCCAGAATACCACATGGCATCTTTTACATGTCCGCCATTAGGGAACACCGGTTCCTGAGCCATCAGAAACACGTGCTGGATGGCCGGATCTTTTTCGGCTGCTTCCAGTTCCCGGCGAATCCAATCCATTTGGTTAGGTAAAATGTAGCCCTCCGGAGAACCCCCGAATTGTGGGATGGCGTAATGGGATGTCCACCAGTAGTTGTTGTTGTACACAATAATTTTCACGTTACCGTAAGTGAAGGAATACACATTTTCCCGGTAAGGTGGAGTACCCGGGTATTCCTGCGGTCCGTTTTCGGGATGAACAAAATTACGGGCGAATACCGCTTCCACGCTCAGGGAATCGTAGGGCCATTTGTCCATGTACAATGGGCGTACTCCTTCTTTGGTAAAATGGTGGAGGAGAGCTTCGTGGTTGCCCACGGCAGTGTAAAGCGGTCGCTGCACCAGAAACCCGAAAAGCGACTGTTTGAACGCGCGAAATTGCATGACAATATCGTCGTAATCATCAGTGAAGCCATTAATCATGTCGCCACCAAAAAGCAGGAAATCGGCTCCCTGGCGGTACACCGCTGCTCCGATTTGGCGTAAGATGTATTGATTCACACCCAGGTAGGCCCGTTCGCCCCCTCCGTAGCCGCTCCGCCCGTCGCCGGTGTAGGCGAACACCACTTCTCCCTTTCCTTTGGGAGGGGCACTACGAAAAGGGAATTCCGGTGTGATCAGAGTGTCTTTTTCGACGAACGCCACAACTTGGTAGCGGTACTCTCGATCTGGCTGCAGATTTCGGATGTTTACTTCGTGACGAATGGCCTGGATTCCGTCGGTGAATTCCTGCCCATCGGAGAGGCGGATGCGTACGCGGGAAGGTCGATCCGTTTCCAGCGAAATCACCAACCAGTCCGGGTGATCGGACGTGAGCAGGTTAACAATGGGTCCTTCGGTTATTGTTAATCCTTTCTGAAATTCCCCATTTTCCAGGCGCTTAAAGCGGACACAGGCGTCGTACATGCCCAGCGGTTTAACCCCGGTCTCGGTCCGCCGCCAGAGAGACAATCGGTAAGCCATGACGCCCTGGTCTTTCCAGCGATTCACGTTTTGATGGCGCCAATCTACAAAAAAATTTTTAATTCGAATGACCCCTCGTCCTCGTTCCAGTTTGCTGGCTTCCCGATAGCGGGGAAACAGATAGTCTGAGAGCTGGTATTCAAAATAAAACGGACCGGAGTACACTAGGCCAAACAGGGTGGTGTCGCCCAGGTCAATTTCCAATCCCAGACTATCTTCGTCCATGCCCACAATGCCGTCCCGAAAAAGTTGAGCGGGCGTTAGTGCCAGACGTTGGTGGGGAGGTACCAGGTGGTAGCCCATTGTTTCGGGATTCACCACCCCCCCGGGGGCCCGGGAGTATTCCTGTGCCTGTATAGAGAAACAGATTGTGCTACTCAAAAACAGCAGCCCGATGAACCAGCGGGTTGTAAAAATTCTTTTCATGATGTCCCCTCTTGCTAATATGAGAGTGTTTCTACTGCTAAGACTCGTATTTAAAAAATCAGGGGGAAGTTCCCCCCCGATGGTTCATTCTTTAAATTACACCCGTTCACTCAAAAGTAATTGTTTTTGTTCCGTTGCGAAACCGCCTCAGCTGGTGATTTTGAGGAATTTTCGTTTCCCGACTTTCAGCACCCGTTCTCCTTGCGGCTGTAATTCCAGCAATTCGTCGGTAACAGTTTGCCCATCCAGTTTTACTCCGCCCTGGCGAATCAGGCGGCGGGCCTCGCTTTTTCCACTCACTAAGCCGGCTTCTACCATCAGATCAATAAGTCGCCGGGAGGTCTCCAGCTTGTACACCGGGATGTCGTCGGGAATTTCTTTCTTTTTGTGCACCAGGTCGAAGTGTTCCTCGGCGTGCCGGGCGGCTTCTTCCCCGTGGTACATGCGTACCAACGTACGGGCCAGGCGGCGTTTCAGAATCACCGGATTTACCGTGGGATCTTCTAATTGCTGTTTGATTTCCTGTAGTTCGTCCAGACTCACATCCGTTACCAGTTCGAAGTAAGAGTAAATCAGCTCGTCCGGAATACTCATGACTTTGCCGAACATTTCTTCCGGCGCTTCGTCGATGCCAATGTAGTTCCCCAGCGATTTGCTCATGCGTTGCACACCGTCGATGCCTTCCAGCACCGGAAGGGTGAGCACAATTTGAGGTTCCTGACCGTATTCGCGCTGGATTTGGCGTCCAATCACCAGGTTGAACTTTTGCTCGGTCGCACCAATTTCCACGTCGGCCCGAATCATTACCGAATCGTACCCCTGCATTAAAGGGTAAAAGAATTCGTGAATGCTAATGGGCTGCTGTTTCGCAAAGCGGCGGGCGAAATCGTCCCGTTCCAGCATTCGCGCCACCGTAAACTTGGAGGCCAGCTCCATGATTTCGGCAAAACTCATCTTGCTAAACCACTCTCCGTTGTACCGAATAATGGTCTTTTCGGGATCCAGAATTTTAAAGAACTGCTTTTCGTAGGTTTTGGCATTTTCCATGACTTCTTCGTGGGTTAACCGGGGACGGGTGGCATTCTTTTCGCTGGGATCGCCCACCATGCCGGTGTAATCGCCGATGATTACGATCACCTGGTGTCCCAATTCCTGAAACTGGCGCAGTTTGCGCAAGCCCACTGTATGCCCGAGGTGAATATCGGGAGCGGTGGGATCGAATCCCTGTTTAATTCTTAACGGTTCACCGGTTTCGTAGCTCCGTTGGAGTTTCGCTTTTAGCTCTTCCAGGGGAATCAGATCGACCGTGCCCCGGGCAATAATTTTCAACTGTTCTTCCACCGGGGGAAATTTACGTCCCATGGGTACACTCCTATTTAATCCTGAATTTCTTTTCCATGCGTTTCATTTCTCGCTCCTGGTCGCGCCGGGCAATGTCGGCCCGTTTGTCGTATTTGCGCTTTCCGGCGGCAACGCCCAACTCTACTTTGGCAATCCCGCGCTTGAAATAAATACTCAGGGGAATCAGGGTGACCCCTTTTTCCTGAACCTGGCGGTGCAGGCGTTTAATTTCCTGTTTATGCAGGAGGAGCTTGCGGTCTCGTTCCGGGTCGTGCTGCACGTGGCTGGCGTTTTCGTACGGGCTGATGTGCATGCCAATTAACCACACCTCCCCGTTACGAATTCGGGCGTAACTGTCTTTCAGGTTGCAGCGTCCGGCCCGGAGCGATTTGACTTCCGAACCCTGCAGGGCAATTCCGGCCTCGATTCGTTCCAGAATCTGGTAGTCGTGAAAAGCCTTTCGATTTGTGGTCACTATTTTCTTTCCTTCGCCCATATCGCTCCTTCTGTAAAAGAACAAAAATAGCGAATACCCACCCTTTGTTCAAGCCCAAATTTAATTGAATTTTTTAACGGAAGGAACGGAACGTTTTTTCATCGAAGGGAGTCACTTCACCTCCCCACCCACTCTGCTTTTAACTGGTTGCTTTTAGCAAGCGAATCTGATCCCATAAAGCATCTAACACCGCGGTAGCTTTACCCTGTAAAAAAATGTCGGTAATGCTGCGAGTGTGATTAGACGGCCGGACGTTCACTTCAATAATTTTAGCGCCGTGGTTTTTAGCTACGGCCGGAATGGAAGCCGCCGGGTACACTTCGCCGGTGGTACCGATGAGTAAAAACACATCTGCCACTTCCGCTTCCGCAAAAGAGAGGCGACTGACTTCCGGGGGAATCATTTCCCCGAAAAATACGAAGTCCGGTTTAAGCAGACCGCCGCAATGGGGGCAGCGGGGAGGTAAATTGTCGAAGATGCCCGGGGTAAATTCCAGTTTCCTGTTACAGTCCAGACAAACCAACCGCTGGTAATTGCCGTGAAATTCGTACACTGTCCGGCTACCGGCCTCCTGATGCAGATTGTCGATGTTCTGGGTGATCACTGCTTTCACGAATCCCTCTTTTTCCAGCAGGGCGACCACCTCGTGCGCTCGGTTGGGTTTCACTTTTCCGTAATATTCGTAGAACATTTCTTTAATGGCCTGCCAGGATTGCTCCGGATGACGTAAAAAATAGGAAAGTTCCAGTACCATGGGATCGTATTTGGTCCAGATTCCCCCTTCGCCACGGAAAGGCGGAATGCCGCTTTCCACTGAGATTCCGGCCCCGGTAAACACCGTGGTGTGGTGGGAGCGAAATATCAGGGTAGCAGCCTCTCGTAATTTTAATTCTTCCATGGAAATTCCTTTAATCAATCGATTTAAATTTTAACGAAATTTTTTTCCTTTTTTCTGGTCTAACAAATTAAACAATAAGTTGGGAATGATGCAAACATCCAATTTAACTTTTGACAAGTTCATAAGAATTCATTAATTTACCTTGAAAATAAATAGAGAGATAAAGGCCAATGGATATTCAATGTCAAATAGAATCGAAGGACAAAGTTCGTATTATTACCGTATTAGATGAAAAAGTGACCCACGATAATGCTCCCTCGTTAAAAGAAAAGCTTTTTCTGGAAATAGCCGATGGGAACAATCAGCTCATCCTCGATTTACACCGGGTAAAAGACATGGACAGTTCCGGGTTGGGGGCGCTGCTTTTCGGAAAACGTCAGGCGAACAATTCCGGAGGCGATCTGGTTCTGGTGGGCGCTAGCGAGAACGTTCAGACCATCATTCGCATCGCCCAGTTGTCCCGGGTTTTCGAGATTTTTCCCACGCTGGAGGAAGCCATTCAATTTTTCAAAGAACAATAACAACACAAAAGCGTATAAATTCTCGGAGAATTAATCCAGAATTTATTTACGGCTTTTTGATTATTTTGTATTAAATGAGACGAAAAGAAAACAGAATATTAATTTTATCCATTCTTCTTTCCCTGTTAATTCATGGGTTGCTGTTGATCCTCATTAATTACCGGGCATTATTGGGAGAAACCACCCCGCAAGCGCAAGAAGAGCAACCGCTGGAATTTGTGTTCGAAGAACCCCAACCTCCTGCGGCGGAACCCCAACCACAGCCCCAACCCCAGGAGCAGATTCCGGACAAATTTTACGAGCTGGTAGAGAATCCCAATGCCAACCAACAGACCCCGGATCAATCCAGTCGTTTGTCCACCGCCTCGTCTCGTTCCAGTGCGCCGGTGATTCAGCCGGGTGAAATCAGTGCGGTGCCCGGTACGGAGACGGAAAAACCGGCGGTTTCGAAACCCCAACCTCAGGAACAACAGTTGGCCGAAGAGCAGCAGGCGGAAAAGCAGGCAGCGGAGCGGGAAATTAACGAAGTAGTAGAAAACGCCATTATGGCCTTCCGGAGCTCGCACGTTTTCGACAAATCGGCGCTCTCTAAAAATAAACCCCGGCCTCAGAAAACTGAAACCAAGGAGCAAGATCAATCCGATACGCCAAAAGGAGAAACTTCTTTTGCCCCCAAGGGGTTTAATGCCGATCTGGTGGGCGATTTTGCGTTAAGCACTTACGAATGGGAATGGGCACCCTATTGGCTGGCTTTTAAACGAAAATTGAACCGGGTCTGGTACGCCCCGCCCGCGTATTCCCAGCTGGGGTTGATTCACGGGTACACCATTGTGCGCTTTAAGGTTCGTCGGGATGGCAGTATGTACGATTTCCAGGTTTTACAACATGTGGGACATCGTTCCTTGAAAGAAAGCAGCATCAGCGCCATCAAAAGTTCGTTCCCCTTTTTGCCCCTGCCGGACAGTTTCCCGGATGAGTATTTAGAGGTGACGATTAAAATGGTTTACCCCGACCTGCGGGCGTATCGCCGCTAATTCTCAAAGAATCCGGCAAATTCTTTGATTAGGAGATTTCTGTACGTAAATTTTAAAGATAAAGAAAGCAATCGGTACATAATGCAAAGGAACGTAGAATAGGAAAGGACGATTCAATGTTAGAAGTGTTCATCAAAGGCGGGTGGATGATGTATCCCCTGGCACTCAGCTCTATTATTGCGCTGGCAGTTGTGATTGAGCGCTTGTGGGCGTTGCGCCGCAAACGGATTCTGAATCCGGAAATTATTTCGGTACTGGAACAAATCCGACGGGAAGAAGATCTCTCGATGGTTTCTTCGGTTTGTCAAAAACTGGACGGACCGTTTTCGCGGGTGGTGCAATCCTGCATTGCCAATCGCGATCTGGAACCGGAAGAATTACGGGTGTACATCGAAGATGAGGGACGCCAGGAAGTGCGCGATCTGGAACGGGGGTTAGGCACCCTGGAAACCGTAGCCGGAGTGGCGCCGTTGATGGGATTGCTCGGTACCGTGCTGGGAATGATCAAGGTTTTCAATATTATTCAAACCCTGGGGGTGGGCCAGGCAAAAGCTCTTTCCGGAGGCATCTCCGAGGCGCTGATTACCACTGCTACCGGATTAATCATTGGTATTCCCACTCTGGTGGCTTACCACTATTTTAGCTATCGTTCTCAGAATCTGATTCTGGACATGGAAAAATATGTGCTGACCCTGTTGAACAAATTGGTGCGTTTCCAGCGCGGCAAAGAAGCCGGCAGCGAAAAGATTGAAAACGTGAGTTTCAAAGAAAAATAGAACTTCCCGAATCCCGGTGAATCGGAGAGTATTTAAACAGGCGATTAGGAAAAGAGTTCAATGAATTTTAGTCAAATAAAAAAGAAAAGCAGCGGTTTATTAAACATTACCCCTTTGATTGACGTGCTGTTTATTCTTATCATCTTTTTTGCCGTTTCCTCGACGTTTTTAGAGCAGCCGGGGATTAAATTGGAATTGCCGGAAGCCAAAAAGACCGATTTGCAACGGATTGAGAAGGCCGTTCTGATTATTAGCAAAGACGAAAAATTGTATTTTCGTAATAAAGAGACAACTTTAGAGAGCTTACCCGCTTTACTCAGGGATGCCATGGAACAAAGCACCGATAAGGTGTTGATTATCCAGGCGGACAAGGATGTGCATCACGGCCTGGTGATTAAGGTCATGGATATTGCCCGGCAGAGCGGGGTTAAGAAACTGGTTGTAGGAACCGAGCAGAAGTAAATGATGGCGGAACACCAGACATTTAGCGCCGAGATCGGGCACCCCGAAATTCAGGAACTTATTTTGAATTCCCTCCGCGCCGACCGTTTACCGCACGCTTACCTGTTTTACGGAAACGAAGGAAGTGGTAAAGAAGCGTTTGCCATCGAGCTGGCAAAGTTGTTGAACTGCGAACACGGACCGCTGACGGTTTGTCAAACCTGTTCCCAGTGCCTGAAAATTTCCCAGCTCAACCATCCGGATGTCCATTTTATTTTTCCCACGCCCAGTAGCGGCAACATTAAACCGGAGGAGATTGCCGCAGTCCGGGAAGAGAAAGCCGCCAATCCGTATCGGAGGATTCGATTTCCCGGAAAAAACACCTTTATCGGTATCGATACGGTGCGGGAACTCAAGGGCGAGGCGAAATACAAACTCTACGAGGGAAAAAAGAAGGTTTTCATCATCAGCGAAGCGGAACAGATGCGCCCGGAGGCGGCCAATGCAATCTTAAAAATCCTGGAGGAGCCGCCCGCCAACTTACTCCTGATCCTGATTACGGCGCGGATTCATCGGATTCTCCCTACCATTCGCTCCCGCTGCCAATTAATTCACTTCCCGACGTTACCGGGCGATCAGGTGCTGCAAATTATTCGCAAATACAGTCTTGAGCCGCCCGAACACCTTTCCCGAATCGTGCGGCTGGCCTCGGACAATGTGAAACTGGCTTTTGATTTTCTGGAAGATGATGTTCTGGCCAAACGCGACCGGGCCATCGATTTTTTGCGCAAGGTGGTGCGTCTGGATAAGTCGCACGAACTGATGAGGGAAATCGAAGCCATTACCGGAACGCGAGACCGTCAGGAGATG
>JAJRXE010000036.1 GCA_024276455.1 Calditrichota bacterium | reverse complement strand
TGGCCACCGTTTCCTGGGCTATTGACCAGAAATGTGTTTTGGAGAACGGGAAACCCTTTCAGTGGTTTGTGGGCGAACAGATTATTCCGCTCGATCGGCAGCTAAAGGAATATTTCCGCGGCAAAGATTACCAGCAGTTCCTTAAGGAGACAATGAGCCAGTACCGTTACACCCTGGATGAAGAAAAATGGGCCGAAAAGAGCAAAAATATCGACCTGACCGGGCCGGGTCGGTGTTAGCCGGCCGGCGTGTTGGAGCGGTAGTGGTTACGGGAGGTTACAGTTTCCCGGTTCAAAGAAGAGCGAATCGCCAGCGCTGCGAGTGAATTTAAAAAATCCGTTTATTTTTCTATGCCGGTCTTTTAAATTGAATTGCATGTGAATAAAATTATTTAGAGCTGAGGAACAAATTCAACCATAATATCATCAGGAGGGTGAGATGTCGTCCAAGATAAAATGCGAAGACTTGACCTTTTCTTTGTACCCGGGAGCCCGGGAGATGAAGATGTACGAAAGCCACTACCGGGACGGTAAATGGGATGAAGGAGCCATTGTTCCCTTTCACAATATTTCTCTTTCTCCGGCTGCCAATATTCTGAATTACGGCCAGGGAATATTCGAGGGGTTGAAAGCCCTGCGAAGTGAAAAGGGTCATATCGTGCTGTTTCGTCCGGAAGAAAATGCCCGGCGGTTTGTTCGCAGTGCCGAGAAACTGGCCATTCCTGCCCTGACGGAAGAGAAATTTCTGGCGGCGGTCAAAGATGTGGTGCTGGAGAATGAGGAATTTGTTCCCGAAAGTAATAATGGGCGCTGCAGTATGTACTTGCGCCCGGTTTGCATTGGCACGGAGCCGCTGTTAGGCGTGCGGGCCTCGCAGGAATACTTGTTCTTTATTTTCGCCAGTCCGGTGGGACCGTATTTTGACAAAGTCGGGGTGGTGAAATTGATTGCGAAAGAGGTAAACCGGGCCACTCCCAACGGTACCGGAGACGCCAAAGCGGTTTGTAATTATCCGGTTACCATGCGCCCCAAACAGGAAGCGAAAAAGGCGGGGTTTGACGATGTGATTTATCTCGATCCCTGCGAAAACAAATACATTGAAGAAGCCGGGGCGGCCAACTTCTTTGCGCTGCTGAAGGACGGTACCCTGGTTACCCCTCCGCTCGGTTCAATTCTACCCGGCATCACCCGCGATTCGGTGATTCGCCTGGCCCGAGAGTTTTACGGCATGAAGGTGGAAGAACGTCCCCTGAGCGTGGAAGAAGTGGTTCAAAATGCGGTAGAATGTTTTGTGACCGGAACCGCTGCAATCATTACCTCGGTAAGCGATATTGGCTGGCGGGACAAGGTGTACAATGTCAATCAGAATGGGTTTCAGTTGGCCCATAAGCTCTACGACAAACTCATGGGAATTCAATTGCAGCGCGATGAGGATCCCTATGGCTGGATTACCGTGTTAAAATAACCCGGTGTTTACTAAATAACGATTTAAGTTTTTGAACAAGGAGGAATTATGGCCCCCAATCAAGGTTTAGCGGAAAAAATCTGGCATAACGGTCAGTTCATTCCCTGGGATGAGGCTAAGATTCATGTAATGTCGCATGTGGTTCATTACGGAACTTCGGTATTTGAGGGGATTCGCTGTTACAAGACCAAACAGGGCAGTGCGATTTTTCGTCTGCCCGAGCACATTAAACGCTTGTTTAATTCTGCCAAAATTTACCGGATGGTTCCCCAGGATTTTACCTACGACGACATCTACCAGGCCTGCATTGATTCGGTAAGGGTGAATCATTTTGAAGAGTGCTACATCCGACCGGTTATTTTTCGTGGACTGGGAGAATTCGGCGTAAATCCCTTTCGTTCCCCGATAGAGACTTACATCATTACCTGGTACTGGGGGAAATATCTGGGACCCGAGGCGTTGGAGCAAGGGGTGGATGTGCGGATTTCCTCCTGGAACCGTTTTGCACCGAACACCCTTCCGGCACTGGCCAAGGCCGGGGCCAATTACATGAATTCTCAGCTCATCAAAATGGAGGCCATCGAAGACGGCTACGTGGAAGGTATTGCGCTGGATACCCACGGATATGTTTCCGAAGGGAGCGGAGAGAATATTTTCGTGGTGATGGACGGAAAAGTCATTACGCCGCCTCTCTATGCTTCGGTGTTGCCCGGAATTACCCGCGGATCAATTATTCAACTGTGTCAGGATCTGGGCATTCCAGTGGTGGAAGAAATGATTCCGCGCGAAATGCTTTACATTGCCGATGAGGTGTTCTTTACCGGTACGGCGGCGGAAATTACCCCCATTCGCAGCATCGATAAAATTCCGATCGGGAAAGGAAAACGCGGTCCCATTACCAAGACCCTGCAGGATGAGTTTTTTGCCATTGTGTCGGGCGAAAAAGAGGATCGTCATGGTTGGTTACAGTATGTGTAATTGATTTTTTTTGAGTTTGATATGGCACCGGTGGAAATATTCCCCGGTGCTTTTTTATTACAGGTTGCATGGGAGCCGGGCGAAGAAATTGAGTCCTCCAAGATCAACAAAAAAATTTTTTTATTTTATCATTCTTTCAATTTTTTATATTAAAAAATGTTGATTAATCGCTAAAAATGCACAACGTTATTGGAATGGAGAGGTCATGAACGCGCAACAATTGAATCAGCATTCTCTCTTTCATCCGGCGACTCGTGCCTACCGCTTTGCAGTGCTATTATTTGTCTCCTTGTTAACCTTCGGGAGTTATTTTGCTTACGACATTATTGGCGCCATTGCACCGCGGTTGGTTGAAGAGCTGGGGGCTCAGCGGAGCACGGTAGGATCTTTTTACACCATGTACAGCATTGCCGCCATTCTCTCGGTGTTTATTGGTGGTCTTTTAATTGACAAGTTAGGAACGCGAAAGGCCAGCATGCTGTTTTCCATTCTGGTGTTTATTGGCGCTACCATTGTGGCAATGGCAAAGAGCATTCCCATCCTGTTCCTGGGGCGTTTTATTTTTGGGGCCGGGTCCGAACCGCTGGTGGTGGCCCAGAGCGCTATTTTGGCACGCTGGTTTAAAGGAAAGGAGTTAGCGCTTTCTTTTGGCATTGCGCTTACGGTGAGCCGCCTGGGAACCTTATTCAGCTTTAACACCGGGGAATTGATTGCCCAGCATTTTGGGGGTTACAGCTACTCCCTGTGGGCAGCGGTAATCTTTTGCGGTGTGTCGCTTCTGGCGAACATTGTGTACGTGATTATGGACTTGCACGGAGAGCATGTGCTGGAGCTGAAAGAGGAGGGCGCCGAGGAGAAAATTGTCTGGTCGGATATTAAAGCGTTCAAGCCCAGCTTCTGGTACGTGACCATGCTTTGCGTTACATTCTATTCCGCAATTTTTCCCTTTACGGCCCTTTCCACCGATTTCTTTGTGGATAAATGGAACATCCCGCGGGTTGCTGAAGCCACCGGCGGATTTCTCTATCAAGTGTTTAACAATTTCATTCACATGTTTAACACTGCCGGGGGAATTACTTCCATCATTATTTTCGCTTCCATGGTGTTTGCCCCGTTTGCTGGACAATTAGTGGACAAGGTGGGTAAACGGGCCACGTTGATGATTATCGGTTCGCTGCTGATGATTCCCAGCCATCTGGTAATGGGGTTGACCCACATTTATCCGGTTATTCCCATGATCCTGCTCGGTGCCGCTTTTGTACTGGTGCCGGCGGCCATGTGGCCTTCTGTACCGCTTATTGTTCCCAAAGAAAGGGTAGGCACCGCTTTCGGACTAATGACCACCATTCAAAATATTGGGCTGGCCCTCTTTCCGTTCTTGAATGGGCGACTGCGGGACATTACCCACACGTACACCAGCAGTATGATCATGTTTGCCAGTCTGGGACTTTTTGGGCTCGTTTTTGCGATTTTGTTGAAACGGGCGGATGCCCGGGAAGGCGGCGTGTTAGAGCGTCCCGGCGTGGTGACTTAATCGGTTTCCCCTGCGAGAGGTATTGCATTTCCTGAGGAACGAAAAGCAAAGTCCATAACATTGTTTGGCAACCGCTTGCGAACCTTTCGTGAGCGGTTGCTTTGGGTAGAAGCCTCGGCTTTGCGGAGAAGTTTTCCCGCCGCTACCGGTGCCGGGAAAACCGGCTGAGGATTTGGCGCTTTTTCCCGGCAACCACGAAACCCCGGGAAGCTCGAAGCAAAAATTTCGAATATCCCCGGGGGTGTGGTGCGAGGGTCGCCGCAGTTCGGCCCGGAAAAGGCATTATTTATGTTGGTGATCCGGCCCCATGGCGCTGCACTTGCTACACCATTCCATTTTCTGGCCAGCCACCGTGAAGCTTTCCACATCGATCCGATTGGCTTTGGTGAAAATGGTGCCTTTCACCGTTACGGTTTTGCCGGTGTATGTCCCATGCTCTCGTAACTGGCGACTACGGTCGTTGCGCACAAAAGTGTAAATTTTGCCATCCTGGGCCACCAGACCAGCTTCGTGCCCGTAAGTTTGACATTGACCCCTGGCGTCGCCTTTCATGCTCAACGCGCAATCGATGCAGGTGAGCTGGCCGGTAACGGTTCTCCGGGTTGCTGTTTTATCGCCGGACACCGCCAGCGTAAACAATCCCAGAAGCAAAATTACGCTTAAAAAATATATGGATGAAGAACGTTTCATCTCGACTCCTCCTGTGTTGGTTTCCGGAGAAAATAACGGTTTTGGAAAAGAAAGAATGTAAGCTGGCTTACAAAAAGTGCGGGTTGAGACGCGTTTTTGTTCCAGGCGGAGGGAAAGGCTATTTCACAATCAAACGGGGAATTTGCCAGTTAATCCGGGTCACCACTTCGTAATTGATGGTGCCCAGCAGACCGGCCAGGAAGTCGGCGGTGATTTCTTCGTTCCCTTGCCGACCAATTAGAACGACCTCGTCTTCCAGACGGGCTCCGGGGATGTCGGTAATGTCCACCATGGTAATGTTCATGCACACCCGACCGCGCACCTGCGCCCGTTTGCCGTGAATAAGCACGTAACTCTGGTTGCTCAGTCCCCGGTCGTAACCATCGGAGTAGCCGATGGGCAAGATGGCAATTCGGGAGTCCCGGGTGGTCTGGTAAGTGCAGCCGTAGCCGATGCACTGATTGGCTTTGACCCGTTTGATCTGGCTAATGCGGGTTTTCCAGGTGAGAACAGGCTGCAGAACTTTTTCGTGATTGCCGGGATGACTCATTTTGTACGAGACGAAGGTCTCGCGGGAGGGCCAGAGGCCGTATTGACTGATGCCCAGCCGAACCATTTCGAAATAGGTCTCCGGGAAAAGCAAAATGGCGGCGGAACAGGCGGTGTGGCGGATCAGGGAGGTAAAGCCCTGGGCACGAATTGAGTCGGTAAGTTCTTTAAATCGTTCGAGTTGCTGAAAAGCGTAGTGGTGGTTGGTGGTGTCTTCGATGTTGGCAAAAT
>JAJRXE010000529.1 GCA_024276455.1 Calditrichota bacterium | reverse complement strand
GGCCAGAAAGCGGCTTTTGGGAATCTGTTCTCCGAATCTAATCAGATCGGTGCAAACCCGACAGGTTATTTCGTTGATTTTTACTCGTTTTTCGCAGGCTTCACAAACGCTTTGATTATCGCGAATTTTCTCATATTCTTTTTCCAGAATGGGGGAATGGGTTTGCAGGTAGAGCTGGAATTTCTTTTGCTTACTCTCGGCCACGTCCCGGGCAATCAGGGCGAAAAGGCGGGCGGCATTTTCCTGTAGCAGCATTTCACCGGAGGCTTCCACACCCGGCGAGATGTTCAGACTGAGTTCGCCGAAATACCGTTCGGCGCAGTAGGCTTCCATTTCGGCCCGAAAATCGGCCAGGATCTCTTTTACCCCCTCCAGATTGGGCAGGAGCAGTAAAAAGCGTCCGCCAGCGTTCATGATCCGGGATTGCGGAGGCAAATTCAACTTTTCTAATAAACGATTTGCGGCAAATTCCGAGAAGGCTTGCAATTCAAATGATTTCGCCCGCAACATTTTGGCATTATATTTGGTCGATTTCAAATCAAATAGATAGCTCTGAATGCCGCTCAAGTCTCCGGAAACGAAGAGAAATTTTTTAAGGCGGTCGTTGGTAACTTCCTGCAGATCATCCTGGGTGGCCGTTTCCTGATGGTAGCGATACAGAGCGGCGGCCAGAGCGGCGCTGGTCCGAAGGTGGTCGTACAGGCTAATATCCGGCTCGTCCAGGGTGGAAGAGGGGATACACCAGGTGTAAACTTCCAGCAGACTGTCGGCAGCCTGTAGAAAATGCCGGTAACTCAGATTCTGCAATTTCTGGAAGTCGTTTTCGAAGGTTTCCCAGAAAGCGGCGTACTGGTCTTTGCTTAGCTCCAGTTCGGATTGCGAAAAAACCTGAATCGGGTCGAGTTTTTTGAGGGGATAAAAATGAGGGCGGGATGAGCTGGAGATCGGCTTCTGCAGGGCGATTTTGTCGAAGATACTCTGTAACGGTTGCTGAAAATATTTTTTGTCCTGTTCGTTGAGGGCTTTCTTCATCCGATCGCTACCGGAGGAGAGTCGATCGGCCATGGCAATCATCCATTCGTAAGGACTGTCTGGACGATGGTGTTTAACCGCCAGGTTAATAAACCGATCGCGATTGATCTCCAGAGGGAAAATATTTTTCCGGGTGCTTAAAAAGCCGTCCGAAAAGAGTACGTGTTGATGAGAATAGTAACCACCCGATTTCTGAAAGGGGCAGAGAACGCTTTCCTGATTGGTTTTATACTCCTCTTTTCCAGCCCGTTGAAGGAATTTTCCAATGTCGTGAAATAAAGCTGCCAGGACCACCTCTTCCAGACGGGGAATTTCTTGGTGTTCCAAGGTTGTTCTCCTCTCGTTAAATTTGAGTCGTTGCTTTAACTTCTATTTTTCCTAAGCCAAATCCGGCATTTTTTCCGATGTGAAAAATCTGACCTGCCTGGAGCAAAGACATCTCCAGGGGGGTAAATTTCCCTTCCACGAATAAAGTCCCCATGATTCCACCCAACCTGATGACGGTTCTTTGCCGGGCCGAATAACGTTGGTAGTCTTTCCAGACCAGAGTGGAACGTTCTTTCTTGGCGAAGGGCAGCGGGGGAAGTTTGGTAGGCAGGTCGCCGTTTAACTCGCCGTAAAGACCGGCCAACAGGTAAATTCGGGAATAAATCGCCTGGATGAGTTCTTCGTAATTAATCCGATTTTGATATTTCCCTTTCTTTTTGTAACGAAAAGGGGTCACAAATTCAATCACCAGGGCGTGTTCCCGGGAAGAAATGAGATCGTTATTTAAGCCCCAGCGATGGTGATCGTTCACCGCAACGATGGTCTGCTGGTCTTTAATAATTGATTCACCGTTTGCAAAGACATTTTCGATCCGGTAGGGCATTCTCTGGAAAAACAGTCCCTCTTCACCGGCTTTTAAAATGGCGTAATAAAAATAGGGAAAATATTCTCGTCCTTTTCCCATCAGGATGAGTTCAAATTCCAGCTGTTTACCCCGGCGAACCGTCAGGGGAGGCATGTCCATCACGAAGGGGTGCGGGGCGTGATTTCGTCCCGCTAAAATAAGGTTTTGTTTCGGAAGCGGTGTCTCAAAAAGAAAAGCATAAGCGCATTTCTCATTTAAGGAACACTCCGTGCAATTGCTGTTGGGAAAAAGGCAGGCAACTTTGCGCAATTCCTTCCCGATTACCGAACGAAGAAAAAAGGGAGGAAAATTTTGCAAAACGGTTTTATGCTCGAATTCGAGCGTGAAGCGATACGTTTGATAGGGGATTTGCAAGGGACCAATTCCTTTTTTGTTTTTTCCCTATGTGAAATCGTTTCTGGATTACTACTAATATATTTTTTTCGAATTTAAAGTCAAGAAAAATTATCGGAATTATTTTAAAATAATGGTAAAATTTGTATTTAAAGCTCAAATGGAAAAAGCTCTGTTAATGGGGGTTAAGAATAAATAAATTAAAAAATGTTCATAGAATTAAAAGTACGGGTCTAAAAAGCGCTTGGCACGAAAGGAATTTTTTTGTTCTCTAAATTGAAAAGTTCATATTTTTCCTGAGGATCAATAAAAGGTGGAATTTAATACTGTTAGCGATTATTTTGTTTAAAGTAGGAAAAAGTAACTCATTTTTACAATTTTATTTTTTTCTGGAAAAATTTCCCAGAATTTTTATATTAATCATTCAATAGGAATTGCCGATAAAGATTTTAATGTATTAAATCTGTCATCCGGGCAGTAAACATGTTTTTTAACTCTGATGCCTTTATCCTTGGACCTTATGCTGAAAGCTAAAAAAACAGTACAACCTTTGTTTTTCTTTTTGAAACCGAATCGGTTGTTAGTTTTTTCTCTTTTGTATTTGTTCAGCGGCTTGCAGGCCGGGGAATTGAATTTGCCTGCTAAACGGGCCATTGCCATTTTCACCAAAACGCCCCCGAAAATTGATGGCCGGGTCGACAAGAGCTGGCTGGAAGCACCGGCTCAAAACGGATTTGTTCAGAATCGCCCCGAACAGGGTAAACCAGCCCGTTTCGATACCTATTTTTACGTCATGTACGACAATCAGAATATTTATTTCCTGTTTATCATGCTCGATTCTCATCCTGAGGATATTCCGGTCCGCCTGGTCGATCGCGACCACGACTTCGATCCCTACGACAATATTAATTTTTACCTCGACACCTACAACGATCAACGAAACGCCTACTATTTTTCCACCAATCCCATGGGAGTGGAACGGGATGGCTTAATAAGCGAGAATGGGCGGGTGGTAGATTTGAGCTGGGATGGCATCTTTAAAGTGGCCGCCCGTAAAAATGAGCATGGTTGGGTAGCGGAATTCGAAATCCCTTTCAAAACCCTGCGGTTTAACTCCAATTTGCAGTACCAGATCTGGGGATTGAATGTCTGGCGGGTCCGGAACGCCAATCACGAGCTGTCCTATTGGTCGCTGGTGGATCAGAATTACCAGTACATGGTACGTCTGGATAAAGGGGGGGTGCTGATTGGCCCCAAAGATATCCGACCGGGAAATCAACTTCATATTCAATATTACCGGAACGGACGAGAAAACTGGGTTGGCAGCGAAAATCCGGTCTGGGAATCCCAGGAAGGATTGGATATTAAATATGGCATTACTTCCAATCTAACGTTAGATTTTACTCTTAATCCCGATTTCGGTCAGGTGGAAATTGACGAAGAACAAATAAATCTGGATAAACGTCTGGAGATTCAATATCCCGAGAAGCGTCCTTTCTTTCTGGAAAATAAAAATCTGTTCGACATTTACCCCTTCCAGTTATTCTATAGCCGGCGTATTGGTGCGCTGAGCGATATTAAAACCGGGGCAAAACTTACCGGAAAGGTCGGGGGCTGGACTCTGGGCGTTTTGAATGCCTTTACGGGCGACTGGAAACGTTTTGGTCTGGGCGATCCGCACGACAGAACGCCGGATGAAATCTTCAACATTGTACGCGTTAAGCGCGATGTGTTACGCAGCTCCAATATCGGATTTACCTTTGCCGACCGCCAGGTTGATCTGGGAAATAGGGACAATTACAAATATAACCATGCCGGCGGCATGGATTGGAATCTTTTTCTGGGCAAATATCAGTATTTTAGCGGGCAAGTGGCCTTTTCCTCCAATTATTCGCCGGTGAGCTACGAACCAAATGGGAAAGGGTGGGCCGGTTATGGCCAGTTCGGTCATTACGACCGCCTGTTCCATTTAAACATCCAGGCCATGCATTTCGATGCGGATTTCGACATAAACGGGACCGGTTTTTTCGCAAAAATACCCAATAAAGGGCGCGATCAGGTGGGAATGTACGCCGATATTCACCCCTTTTTGAATAAAAAGCTGGTGCGTTCTTTCCGTTTAAGCACCTTCGGAAATTTAATAAAAGACTCCGACGAAACAAAACCAGGGTATGGGGTCCAGAATATCCTGTTTGTCCAGTTGCAGGATTTGTCCTACCTGCAATTAGGGGCCACCTTTTACCACGATGTGGAAGCGGATTACCTCTATTACCCCGACTCGTTGGGAGGACTCCCGCCCGCTGCTCCCATGCAACAGCTGGAATATCCTGGCAGGGATTTAATGGTGAAAATTCAGACCGATCAGGGCAAGGCGCTTTCCGCCTTCGTGAGGTGGAATTTTGACACCCAGTATTATTTCCAAACCCACACCACCGGTTACAACCGCCGCCTGGATGTGGGCGTACGAATTCAACCGATTTCTAACGGTTTCCTGGAATTTGAATACAAACGAACCCAGTTCCTGGATCAGAATCTCCGGAAATTACCCCTTGAACGCTACGGCCAGACCGATGTTCAGCTTTACATTTTAAAAGGCCGCTATTTGTTTACCAAAAATATTTTTTCCCGCTTTTTCGTTCAATACACCAACAATGCCGATACACTGAGTGCCTGGGAATTCGATTATGAAAAGTGGCGCTTCCTTCCCACATATCGGGTGTGGGATCGCTTAAGTGCCAACGTATTATTCGGTTGGCGCTTTTTACCCGGGAGTACCATTTATCTCGCTTATACGGAAGAATGGGAAAACCGTTCTTTCGTCCAGCTTAAATCTTCCAACCGAATTGTATTTTTTAAATTCTCTTACCTGTGGAGTCTGTAGTGTCTCAAATTGAAAAAGTTAATCCGGCGGAGCCGATTCCCGACCGTTTGCAAATTGAACATGTGCTCTGGCAAAGTGGGAAATTACACATTGCCGGAGTAGACGAAGCCGGGCGCGGTCCTTTAGCCGGGCCGGTGGTGGCGGCGGCGGTCATTTTTCCGCCCTTTCAGTACATTCCGGAAGTTCGCGATTCCAAAACCCTTTCCGCCCGGCAACGAGAAGCTCTCTTCGAGCTGATTACCCGTTCGGCCCTGGCATTTGGAATCGGCATTGTTCCAAGCGATGTGATCGACCGAATCAACATCCGCGAAGCCACTTTCCGGGCCATGCGACAGGCCCTGGGGCGCCTTGCCGTACAACCAGATTATGTGCTGTTTGACGGATATGAACTGCCGGAGAAATTTTTCCCACAAGAGGCGGTGATTAACGGCGACGATTTGTCGTTTACCATTGCGGCCGCCTCCATTATTGCCAAGGTAACCCGTGACCGAATGATGGTGGAACTGCACCAGAAATACCCGCAGTACCATTTCGATCGGCATAAGGGGTATGGGACGAAGCTTCACCGCGAAATGATCCTGAAATATGGTCCTTCGCCGGTGCATCGGATCAGCTTTTTGAAGAAAATCCTCCCTTCCCTCAAATCCCGTTGACTCCCGGGGTCTTTCTTCCCCCGACCGTTTGCTTCCCCTCGGAAAAATGAAAAAATAAATTTTCATTTTTGATTTTTAACCCTCTTTTTTCAGCGGGACTTGCATAGTTTTCCACCGGGCAATATCTTCCGAAATGCCTTGTATTTTTTGCTTTTCAGCGCTTAGAGGTTTAAAATCCACTTGACAAAGAAAGCTGAATTCTGTAATTTCATTACAGAAATTATGCCAAGGATGTAAATTAAGGTAAAAGGTTTTTTTATGGTGAAACTGACTCAACATCTTGCGCTGGAACAACGTCTGACGCCGCAGCAGATTCTGCTTTCCACGTTGTTGCAACTTCCCATGCTTAGCCTGGAACAGAAAATAAAAACGGAACTGGAACTCAATCCGGTGTTAGAAGAAGCCCCGGAACTGGAAGAGATTCAAGAAGATGAGGAGGAACTGGAAGAGGATCTGGAAAAAGAGGAGGAAATCAAAGAAGAGTTTGAGCAATTAGAAGAGAATAACAAAACCGAAGAAGATGAAATTTACGAAGAAGTTGAAGACGACATCAATTGGGAAGAATTAATTAACGACGAAGAACAGTACGACACGCACATTCCGCGTGATAAAAATGAGGAAGAGTACGAACGGCCGGAAGTGTATCAGGCAACCATGGCAGAGCATTTGCTCACCCAGTTGCGGATGCTGCACTTGAATGAAGAAGATTTTCGGATTGGCGAGTACATTATTTACAATCTGCGCGATGATGGGTATCTGGATCCGGAGGTAACGGTGGAATCCATTGCCCAGTTATTTAATCGCAAACCGGAAGAAGTGGAAAATATCTTGAAACAAATTCAGCACTTCGATCCGGTGGGAATTGCGGCCCGCAATTTAAAGGAGTGCCTGGAAGTCCAGCTCGAAACCCTGGAATTGAACGGCAATAAAGAATTGGCATTGCGAATTATTCGAGAGGCTTACGAGGATTTCATTAATAAACGGTATGAGAAAATTGCGGATGAGCTGAATGTTTCTCTGGAGGAAATTAAAGAAGCCCTGGAAGTGATTAACAAGCTCAATCCTAAACCCGGGGAGGGTTACTGGGACACCCGGCAAAATTACATCATCCCGGATTTTATTGTGGAAAAGGTAGACGACGAGCTGGTGGTTTCGCTGAATGAATGGAATATGCCGGGATTGCACATCAGTCCCCATTACCGCAAATTGATGAGCCAGGCGCGTAAACTCGACAAGGATGTCCGCCAGTTCTTGCGGAAAAAAATTGAGAGCGCCAAGTGGTTTATTTCCGCTCTCCACCAGCGCCGTTTAACCATGCTGAAAGTGATGAACGCAATTGTGGAACTGCAACGGGACTTTTTTGAAAAAGGGCCCGAACACATTAAACCGATGATTATGAAAGACGTTGCCAACAAGATCGGGATGGACATTTCGACGGTGAGCCGGGTGGTGAACGGAAAATACGTCCAGACCGATTACGGCGTGTTTGAGCTGAAATATTTCTTCAACGAGGGAATGGAAACCGCCGATGGCGAGGAAATTTCCACCCTGCGCATCAAAGAGCAGATGAAGGAAATCATCGAATCCGAAGACCCCAAAAAGCCTTACAGTGACGATAAAATTGCCCAGCTGCTGCAGAAAAAGGGAATCCCAATTGCCCGCCGGACGGTGGCAAAATATCGGGAGCAGCTGGGAATTCCGGTGGCCCGTTTACGCCGCCGCATCGAATAAACAGTTTCCCTACCTTCTTTAACCTTCGGTTCATGTTTAGTTCTCGGTTGGATTTTGCAGGTGGATTTTGTCCATGAGACAACTAAAAATTTTACCCGTTAAACAAAGCGCAGAATTTTGCGACAAACGTGGCATTTCTAACGGAGGGCCATTCACAGCAGACTGGGCCTCATGTCAATTCAATAAATTCCGTTAGGGATGAAAGGTTTGTAGAACGGCAAAAACCACCGTACCCCGAATTTCCGTCAGGCGTAACACGAAAACCCGACAGTTGGTCCAAAATTGTCTATTGTTTGGTATCCTGCCGAAAAATGTGTAAATTAAAGGAGTTTTTTAAATTGAAAACACAGCGGAGAAGATATGGGGACGAAACTTCCGGAGGTTCACGCCACCACGGTTTTAGGCATGATTCGTAATGGCAAAGCCGCCATTGCCGGCGACGGACAGGTTACCTTTGGCAATACCATCATGAAGCAGCACAGTCGGAAAATCCGCCGGCTGTACCACGATCAGATTCTGGCCGGATTTGCCGGGGCGGCGGGCGATGCCTTTGCCTTGTTCGAGCGCTTCGAAGAAAAATTGCAGAAATTCAATGGCAACCTGACCCGCTCGGCGGTGGAACTGGCCAAGGACTGGCGCACCGACCGGTATCTGCGTCGTCTGGAGGCGTTGTTGGCCGTGGTCGATAAAAATACCGCCTTGATTATTTCCGGCACCGGAGATGTGGTGGAGCCGGACGACAAAATTGTGGCCATTGGTTCTGGCGGACCGTACGCCCTTGCGGCTGCCCGGGCTCTCTGTAACTCTACCGATTTGGGCGTGGAGGAGATTGTGCGCAAATCCATGGAAATTGCCGCCGATATTTGCATTTACACCAATCAGAATATCACCATCGAAATTTTAGAATAACGAGGGAGGGAATGGAGGATCGTATGGATGTTGACAAATTGAAAGAACTAACGCCACGACAAATTGTGGAAGAACTGGACAAATACATCATTGGGCAGGACAAAGCCAAACGCATGGTGGCAATCGCGTTGCGCAATCGCTGGCGGCGTCAGCAGGTGCAGTCCAGCATTCGGGAAGAGATCATGCCCAACAATATTATTCTCATTGGTCCTACCGGCGTGGGAAAGACCGAGATCAGCCGTCGTCTGGCGCGCCTGGCCAAAGCGCCTTTCGTGAAGGTGGAAGCCTCCAAATTTACCGAGGTGGGATACGTGGGGCGCGATGTGGAAAGCATTATTCGCGATCTGGTGGATATTGGCGTAAACATGGTGCGGGAAGAAATGACCCAGAAGGTGCAGGGGAAAGCCCGTCAGCAGGCGATTGAACGTCTGCTGGATGTCTTATTGCCGATGCCCAAACCACGTTTTCAGCAACCGATTCCCACCGAAGGCGAATGGACGGAAGAAACCCCCGAACAGCGTTACGAAAAAACGCGGGAGAAATTCCGGGAGAAATTGCTGGCCGGTGAGCTGGACGACCGGGAGGTGGAACTGGACATGCCCTCCGAGTCCATGCCGATGATGCAGATCTTTTCGCCAATTGGGATCGAGGAGATGGGATTAAACATTCGCGAGCTGTTCGGCAATCTGATGCCCAAGAAAATGAAAAAGCGCAAAGTGACCGTTAAAGAAGCACTGGTGCTGTTAACCCAGGAGGAAGCCCAGAAGCTGATCGATATGGATGCCGTTATTAAAGAGGCCATTCGCCGGGTGGAAAACTCCGGCATCGTTTTTCTGGACGAGATTGACAAAATTGCCAGCAGTGGCAGCAGCAGTGGGCATGGGCCGGATGTGAGTCGGGAAGGCGTGCAGCGCGATTTGCTGCCGGTGGTAGAGGGAACCACCGTGGTTACCAAGTACGGCATGGTAAAAACCGATCACATTCTTTTCATTGCTTCCGGCGCCTTTCACGTGGCCAAGCCCTCGGATTTAATCCCGGAATTACAGGGACGATTTCCCATTCGCGTGGAACTGAACAGCTTGACCACCGACGATTTCCTGCGCATCCTCACTGAGCCGGAAAATGCCTTGACCAAACAATACCAGGAGCTTCTGAAAACCGAAGGGATCGATCTGGAATTCACCGAAGATGCTTTACGGGAAATTGCCGAAATGGCCAGTCTGGTAAATAGCAAGGCGGAGAACATCGGAGCCCGGCGTCTGCACACAATTTTGAGTACCCTGTTAGAAGATTTACTGTTTGAGGCGCCGGAAATGAAGTCCAAAAAGGTGGTCATCGACGGAAAGTTTGTGCGGGACAAATTGAAGGATATTGTCGAAGACGAGGATCTCAGTAAATACATTCTGTAAACAGGTAAGGTCGGTCCTGAGCCGAACCCAACGGCCTTTTCCCCCAACCGTTTTGCCGGAATGAAACGGGAAAGGCCAGGAGTAGAAATTTGGAACTGGTTTTGGGAAATTAAAACGAAAATTCTGGAGGTTGACGTGAAAAAGGATTTCTTGTCTATTGCCGATTTGACGCGGGAAGAGATTTATGAAATTTTTGATCTTACCCGGGAATTGAAAGAAAAGACCAGGCGCCGTGAAGAGCATCATCTTCTGAAAGGCTACACCCTGGCCATGATTTTTGCCAAACCTTCGGCCCGTACCCGGATTTCGTTCGAGACCGGAATCTACCAGTTGGGTGGATACGCCCTTTACCTGGCACCGACGGACATTGGCATCGGTAAACGGGAAGCCGTGAAGGACATTGCCCGGGTAATTTCGCGTTACAACAATTTAATCATGGCGCGCCTGTTTGACCATGCGGACATTGAAGAGCTGGCGGAATATTCCAGCGTGCCGGTCATTAACGGACTCACCGATTACAACCACCCCTGCCAGATTATGGCGGATGCCTTTACCATTCTGGAGCATCTGGGAAGCCTGGAAAATATCAAGATTACCTATGTGGGCGACGGAAACAACATTGCCAACTCCTGGATAAACCTGGCTTCGCGACTGCCGTTGAATCTGGTGATTTGTACCCCTCGGAGTTACGAACCGGACAAAGCCACTCTGGAGAACGCCTTGCAAGCGGGATTGAGCAAAATTGAGGTCATCTCCGATCCGGTGGAAGCCGTGAAAGATGCCGATGTGGTTTACACAGATGTTTGGGCCAGCATGGGACAGGAAGCGGAAGCCGAGGAACGAAAGAAAATTTTTAAGCCCTATCAGGTAAATGCCGAATTGTTGAAGCACGCCAAGAAAGAGGTGAAGGTGATGCACTGCTTACCAGCCCATCGGGGGGACGAAATCACCGATGAAGTACTGGACGGTCCCCATTCCATTGTGTTCGACGAGGCGGAGAACCGAATGCACGTGCAAAAAGCCATTATGGTTAAATTGGTCGAAAACCAAAAGCGGTAGAGACGACCGTGACCAGTGCTGAAACGGTCTGCCGGATTCTACCGCCAGCGGAATGGTCCCGCTGGGACGATTTCGTCAGTCGGGTGCCCGGTGGCAACATCTTTCATCAATCCAGATTTTGGCAAATTTATTCGGAGGTTTTTCAGCGCCCGGCGGAAGTTTTGGCCGTTTCCGCCGGGAACAATTAAAAGGCGGTCTGGTGTGTTTCCCCCGGCGACGGTTTGGTTTCCGCTATTCAACCGCTCCCTTTTTTATTCCTTACAACGGCATTTTGCTCGATCCTCTCCGGGAGGTTACTAACGAAACCCGGAGAATGGTTCAGCAAGCCGCCCTTTTGCAAGCCCTGCTGGAATCGCTTCAGCAACGGTATGCTCTGGTGGTGATGGAGCAACCGCCGGTTTTGGCGGATTTGCGCCCTTTTGTTTGGAATGCCTGGCACTGCCAGCCCCAATACACCGTGGTGATTTCCCTGCATTCAGAAGAAGAAATGCTAACAGCGGTGGAGAAAGATCAGCGGCGCAAAATTCGCCGTTTGCAAGAGCAAAATTTCCAGCTACGAGAAAGCGAAGACGGGGAACTCCTTTACAATCTTCTGGAACAGAGTTACCGAAAACACCAGCGGGTGCCGCCCTTGCCTCGCTCGCATTTTTTACCCTTCGTTCGCAAACTTCTGAACCAAAAATTGGCCAGACTGTTTGTCCTCGTGAATAAAAACGAACCTCTTGCGGCGCTGCTCATGCTGGAAGACTTCCCGCGATCCTACGCCCTGTTTTCGGGTCGAGTTCTCCGCTCGGATGCCTCCGGGACGGAATTATTTTTAATCTGGCAAGCTTTGCGCTATTACCGCGAACGCCGGTTCCAGGAGGTGTATTTACTGGGGGCCATGGTACCCAGCATTGCGAAAATAAAGTTGGAATTGGGGGGCAGATTAGTCCGCTACGATCGCTTCCACTATTTTCGGAACCGCTGGGTTCAATTTCTTTTTAACGTGGGCACCTCCTATTTAGGGCGAAAAAGAAAAATAACCTGACGTTTTTCAAACCTGATTTTTGATTTACCGGAGTAGTGTATTGAAAATTCGACTGCCCGAGACCCTGAAAGGAACTTTTTTCCTTTATTTGGCTCAGATCGTAAACCTGTTTTTAGGCTGGGTGGTGGCCAAGTTGAATATTGCCCATCTGAATGTGGCCGAATACGGGCAGTTGTCCTTCTTCATTTCGCTCATCAATTTCACCTTCGTATTTTTTACCCTGGGAATTTTCGAGTCCGCTTCCCGGTTAATTGCCCTTACTGACAGCCGTCGGGAGTACCGTCGTTTAGTCGCTGCAACCCTGCTGCTTACCGGCGGCGTTTATTTTCTCTTCACCCTCTTCTTCGGGGCTGGTTCCTACTGGATCGACTCCCTGTTCCAGGTAAAAATTGCGTTTCTGGTCAGGCAACTGTTCCCGCTGGCCGGGGTGTTTTTGTTTTTAATTATGTGGCAAATGATTTTACGGGGAGCGGGAAAAATAGTCCGATTGTCCTGGTACATGTTTTTACCGCGGGTGGCTTATGCCCTCTTTTTAGGAATGTTGGTGTGGGGCGGCTGGTTTACTCTCACCCGCAGCGCCCTGGGGAATTTGCTGAGCATCGGGGCATTTGCACTGGGATTGTTTTTCCTCGAGCGCCCGGACTTCCGGGACATCCGGAAAACCGTCGGGCGTTTGGTGAAAGAGGTTCGGAGCTTTGGCATCCACGTTTATTTCGGGGAAATCATCAAAGTTTTTCTTTACCATGTGGACAAATTGTTCATCTCCTTCTTTTTGGATGCCGAACAACTTGCATTTTACGCCCTGGCATATACGGTTAGTTTTCCGTTGACCTTTTTCTCCACAGCTCTTTCGACCAGCCTGTACAAAAAATTTTCCCAGCAAAACAAGATTCGCTCCGAAGTACTCTGGTTGAATTTATCCTGGATTGTTCTTTCGGTAATCGCTTTAATTTTGCTGCGCAAATGGATCATTCTCGATCTCTTTTCTCCCCGATACGCCCGCTCTTTAACGGTCATACCTTTGCTGGCCATTGCTTTTGGACTGGCGGGAATCAGCCGCTTGTTCAGTTACTTTTTAACCGCTCGCGGGCAGGGAAAAGCGATTCGTAACATCTCGGTGGTGCTTTTGGTAACCCATCTCAGCGCCTGCCTGATTCTAATTCCCCATCTGGGAATTCTGGGCGCCGCGCTGGCCATTCTACTGACCTATCTGGTCGATTTGCTGCTCTCCGTTTATTATTATCGCCGCTTTCGTCTTGAAATGGGGAATCGTTGATTCGCTTTCCTGAGTGTAGTGAAGAGGGCGTAGAGTGTTACCGAACGACCCCATTTAATTTGCGAAAGATTTCTTTTTATCTTGCTTTAATTTTAAATTTTTGTTATTTATTTTTGTTCAAAGGGTCATGGCAAAGAAGAGGAGAGAAGATGGCTGCACGAAAAAAGGTTTGTTTTGTTTCACAGCGCAATGCCTGTCGGAGCATTATTGCTCAAGCGTACTTGTTGAAACACGGATTTGAATATTTCGATGTTCAGAGCTTTGGTCTGGAACCGAACCGGATTCATTATCTGGTTTATGAAGTACTGGAGCCGAAAGGGTTCGATCTTAATTTCTACTTTTCCAAGGCTTATGAAGTGGTGGAACGGCAAAAATTCGACATCCTGGTTTCGATGAGTCCGGAGGTGACCGCCAATTTGCCCGCAATTCCCTACGAATACGAACTTGTGGAATGGAACTACGACGATCCGACCCGCAATAAAATGCCGGAAGAAGATTTAAAGAAAGAAATTGAGCAGTTGTGCGAAAGAATCGAGTCGGATGTTAAATCGTTTATTGAAAAATACCGCGCCTGAACGGTGGTTTCGCGTGCTGAATAAAAATTGGAGTGAGGAGACCAAAAAGTGGGCTCGAAGGAGGAAGCCGCCTTTTTGGTCTCTTCACCGTACGAAAAAACTAACCTCGGATTCCCTGGAGGAGGCGATTTTCCAGGGCGTCTAAATAATGTTCCCTTCGTTGTAATTCCTTTAACTTTCGATAGAGAGGCGATTTCTGCCGGCGGTGGAATTTAATATTGTGTTCTCCGCCCATTTGGTGAATGATCTCGACAATCTGCTGGTAAACCTGGTCATATTCCTTCCGAATCTGTTGCAGGTTCATATTATCCCTCCTTGAATTTTGTCTAATATTAAAATCGGAGATCTCACCGGTGAACCGTTGATTGAACTAACATTTTTGAAATTAAAAAATGAAAATAGAAAAAATTTGGATAAGTTTAGGATTATAATTAACTTTGTTAAAGGACAGTTAAAAATGATGGGAAAAATTAAAACGACGTTTAGATTTCAATAAATAACAATATGTTAGAAGACAAATATATTCTGGTGATTGAAGACGACTTTGACCTGCAGTGGTTGATCAAAAAAATCCTGCTATTGAACGGTTTTCAGGTTTTGACGGCAGTCACAGCCGAGCAGGCAATTGAAGAATTTTCCCGTCATTTGTTTGACATTCAGGCCATTATTCTGGATTTGTCTTTGCCCGACCAATCCGGATTGAGCTTGTGCGAAGAATTCCGGAAAGTAACCCCCGACATTCCCATTATTGTTACCACCGGCTCGGAAGAGAGAGAGGTCAGAAAGCAGGCTGAGGGATTGGGGGTGGCAGGGTATTTAATTAAGCCTTTCGACATTATTAATCTGGTTCGGTTGTTGTCTAAGATTGTAATTAAGCAGTGAGTAAGAAGGGGTGGAGAACAGGGAGGGCCGCCTCAGCTTCCGTTTAAAATCCGATCTTCTTTGGTCTCTTTCAACATATTGTCGATGATGAATTTGTAGTCGCCCGGTCTTTTCTGAATCCAGTTCCGTTGGCGGAGGTAACTGGGACCTTTTTGCAGAATTTCCGGAATCGGCGACAAAAAATCCGCCGCTTCTTTCTGGTCAATCCGTTCGGCAAATTGCGTTAAATCTTCGAATAATTGTTGAATTTCTTCTTTCAGAAGGCGCGTTTCACCGTTCTCATTGACAATAATTTGTCCGTAAATGCCGTAGCGAGCTGCCCGCCATTTGTTCTCTTCCAGAATCCAACGAGCCGGAAAAAACTTCTCCTGATCCGGGAGGGTCTTTTCGCGAATAAACTTCTCCACCAATAGGTAAATCATAGTAGTCAGGGCCATGTTCTCTTTCATGGTGGGCATGGCATCGCACACGCGCACTTCCACGGTCCCGAAAATTGGGTGCGGTCTGACATCCCACCAGATGTCTCGAACCGTGTCGATGGAGTTCGTGCGGATGAGTTTTTCCACCAATTTACTGTAATTTTCCCATCCTTCAATGTAGTAGGGAATACCGGCATTGGGTAGCTCTTCGAAAATTTTAATTCGCGTGGTAGCCAGTCCGGTGTCGAAACCATTCCAGAAAGGGGAACTGGCCGACAGGGCGATTAAATGGGGCAGGTAAGGTAGAAAACGGTTCATGACGTAAATAGCAGTATCCGGATCGGTAATTCCAACGTGCACGTGGAGGCCAAATATTAAAAATTGTCGAACCGGCCATTGAATCCGGTGCAGCAGATTCAGGTAGCGTTCTTGCTGGGTAATCTGCTGTTGCTGCCAGTTGGCGAATGGGTGGCACCCGGAAATCAAGATTTCCAGGCCGCTCTTTTGGGCAACGTCCTGGACCACCTGCAAATTGTGCTCCAGGGCTTCTTTCAATTCGGTGAGATTTGAACAGACGGGCGTGTTTATTTCAATGGTGGAACTGAAGAGTTCGGGTTTGAAAAGAACCTGCCCGGCCAATTCTGATAAAATGGAATAGGCCCCCGCCATTAGTTCGCCGGTGCGGGGATTAATGGTTTGGACTTCCAATTCTAATCCAACTGTGGTAGCAGGAGAAGCGTTAAATTTAATATACATGTGTCCCTGAAGGTTAGCAACAAGACTTCTAAATCATTTAGCTACTGATGTTAACAAATCATTCGAAGTAAAGCAAGATTTTTTCTTGGGTTTTTAATACTTTTTTAATCGGTCGTTTACCACGTTTAACATAATGGATTTTGCCCGGTTGGGGAGGAAGGCGCTTTTGAATCCGTCCAGGATGATCGATTTAATATCGTCCATGGTCAGGTTCAGGTGTTTGGCTGCCAGGTACAGTTCTTTGGTTACCGTGGTGTCCGAGACCAGGCGATTGTCCGTATTAATGGTCACTCGCAGGCCGTAGTCGTAATAAAAGCGCAGAGGATGGGTCTCGTAGGAGGTGGCTGCGCCAGTTTGGACGTTGCTGGTGAGGCAAATTTCCAGGGGAATTCGGTGGTCATTCACGTAGTTTAGCAAATCACCGTCTTCGTACAGCCGGGTGCCGTGTCCAATGCGATGAGCACCACAATAGTGAATTGCCTGGTGAATGCTTTCGGGACCGAAGGCTTCGCCGGCGTGGGCGGTGGTGTTAATGTTGTTCTTGCGGATGAGAAAAAATGCATCCTGATGATCTTTGGCCGGATAGTTTTCTTCCTGGCCGGCCAGGTCGAATCCCACCACACCGCGATTTTTGTAAGCCACGGCCAGCTCTGCCAGAATGAGGGAGGTCTCGGGGTTAATATTGCGCATCCCGCAGATGATGACCCCGGTTTTAATGTTAAATTTCTTTTCTGCTTCCTGCAACCCTTCAATAACAGCATCCACAATGGTGCTTAACTTCAATCCTTTACGGGTGTGCAAAATGGGGGAATAGCGCACTTCCATGTACCAGACATTCTCTTCGGCGGCGTCTTCCGCCAGTTCGTAGGCAATCCGATAGAGCGCTTCCGGTTCCTGCATTACGGAAAGGGTAATGTCGAAACCGCGCAAATATTCGCCCAGGTTGCGGCAGTTCTTGCCGCTCATGACTAATTTCTCTAATTTTTTGCGGTCGAAGGTGGGTAGTTCCACGTTTTGTTTTCGGGCCAGATCAATCAAGGTGTCCACCCGGAGTGAACCGTCCAGATGGACGTGCAAATCGGTCTTCGGTAATTCTTTTAAAAGATCAAGCGGTATTTCCATTCACATCTCCTGATTCTGTTTTCTGTGTCTTACCCCTTATTTGAATTGAAGTTCCGGTTTGGAGGTGTCCGGGGGAGCCACCGTGGTGTCACTCTTTTCTGTTTTTTGAGGGGGAGCAGGAGGCGGCGGCGTGGCGGGAAGGTTGGTCGTGTCCGCCGTTACGGTGGCGGTGTCGGTCGCCGCCGAAGCGGATGAGGGGCCTTCCTGCAATACCTTGTCCAGCGCTTCCCGGAATTCCTGTAATCGTTCCTCCGCCACTTTGGCCCATTCCGTACCGGGAAAACTGGTGGTGGTGGCTTTGAAAGCCAGAATAGCGTCTTTGAAACGGCCCATTTGAATGTAGAGTTCTCCGATTCTCAATTGGGCGTAAGCTTTTGCATCCAGGTCGTTGCTGTTGGGATAGTCGATTGCTTTCTGGTAGTATTCAACGGCTTTTTCGTAGTCTTGCTCCTCGTTCGAGAGACCGGCCACGGAAGAAATTCCGGCGTTGACTTCGAAATACCGCGCCATTTCAATGTAAATTTCCGGTACCCGGCTGGGCACCATGTTCTCTCGAACCAGATTGTAGAGCAAATCAAAACTTTTTTCGTAATTTCCGTAATCGCTGTAGCAGCGGCTGAGGCCAATGACAGCGTCGATGTATTCGCGGCTGGTGGGGAAGCGTTCGTAAATTAAACCGTAAGCCCGGAATGCATCGTCCAGATTGCCCTGCGCGTAAAGCTGGTTGGCCTGTTCCAATAATTTGGCAGGGTCTAATTGTTGTTGGGTGGTTTCTCCGGTCTGTTTCCGAGCACAGGATATTAAGAGAAGAAAAATCACGCCGGAAAGCAGCATCGCTCTTTTCATTAGAATGCCTCCTTTGGGGGTGAAAATGCTCATGTCGTTCTTTCGAATAATTGGTGAATTTGCTCCCAGGATTCTTTAATCAATTTTTTCCTGGAATAGGGAATTAAAGATCTATTAAACACCGTCCATTTTCCGTCAATCATTACATGTAAAACATCGGAAGATTTTGCTGAATACACAATTTGAGAATAAATATTATCGGCCGGAATGCAGTGAACTTTATTCAGATCGAGGACAACCAGGTCCGCTTTCTTACCGACCTCGATGCTGCCAATTTGCTGCTCCAGGCCCAGGGTGCGGGCGCCCCCAATGGTGGCCAGGTCGAAGATCTGCTGTGCGGTGGTGGCGGTAACACCGAAACGGGGTTTGTGAATCAGCGAAGCCAGCCGCATTTCCCAGAAGATGTCCAGATTATTGTTGCAGGGCGCTCCGTCGGAACCGAGACTCACCGTGATCTCTTTTTGCAGATAAAGCGGAATGGGGGCAATTCCGGAACCTAACTTCAGGTTGGAAGAGGGGCAGTGCAGCACCTTGATCTGGTGGCCTGCCAGCATTTCCACTTCCCGGTCGGAGACCCAGATGCAGTGGGCCAGGCAAAGGCGTTCGGAAGACAGCCCGTTTTCCACAAAAAATTCAATGTTGGCGTAGCCGGTGTGTTGTTTAACCAGCTGCCACTCTTTCTGATTCTCCGAGGAATGGGTGTGGATGAGCAAATGGTATTTCTCAGAGAGGGTTTTCACTCCCTCCCACAATTCGTTACTGCAGGTGGGTACAAATCGGGGAGCCAGGGCGTACCCGATTCGTCCATTGGCCGCCCCGTGCCACCGTTTAATTAGCTCTTCGGTCACCTTCAAATTCTCAGTGGTAGAGAGTTTGTACGGTTGATCTCCCTGGTCCATCATGACCAGACCGCTGAAGCCCCGGATCCCACTGCGTTCCATTTCCTCGAAGATGACCTGCTGGAACTGACCGTTCCCCATGTCCAGAATGGTAGTGGTGCCGTTCAACATCAGTTCGGCCAGTCCCAGCTGAGCGGAAATGCGCAGCGATTCTTCGGTGTGCGCCATCTCGAAAGGCCAGATGCGTTTCTCCAACCAATCCAGCAGCTCCATGTCGTCTGCCAGGTTGCGAAAAAGGGTCTGGCAAAGGTGAATGTGAGTCTGAATAAGTCCCGGAATAACCACCAGGTCGCTTAAGTCGTAAACCTCATGATGAGCGGAGGGGATGTTCTTCCCTATCTGACGAATTCGGTCGTTCTCGATCAGGATATCCCCGCTAAAAATGTCTCGTTGGGAATTTTGAGTGACAATTAAGCTGTTTTTCAGTAAAATGCCCATTGAAAATGAACCATCCGTCTTGTTTTTCTTAAATTTAAGTCGACTCCCCTGGGCATGCAAGCGAAATTACCGTTTGGCTTCACCGCTAATCTTCCGGTAAAACGGGTGGGGGCACGCAGCAAAGATGAATCGTTAGCGAATCGGGACAGGGTGAGGCCACAGCAGAAGAGGAAATTTTATTGTTCGATTTATTAAATTTTAAAGATTTCTGGTCGATTCTCCGATTAGATAGTAAAAAATAGAGAATTTTTGGTTTATTTAGTTTAAATAAATTCCGTTCACAGAAAAACGTGCTCGAAACACAGACAATGCAATGAAAACAATCCTGATCATTGAAAAAGAATCCTACACAGCGAATGCCATATCGCGATTGGTGCAAGCGCTTAATTTTAAACCGGTTATTGTGTTTCGCCTCGATTCCCTTCAAGTAAATCGGGATAAAGTGGCGGCCATTTTTTTGAATATCGAAATTCCCATTTTGAATATTAAACGGGTGCTCAGCGAGTTTATAGACCCCCAAAATTCCGGCAGGTTGTTGGTGCCGGTATTTTACCTGTATTCCCGGGAAGATTCCGACGCTTACAAAGAGGCGATTGAGCTGCCGCACACTGCCAAAGTGAAAAAACCGTTCTCCCTGGAACGGATTTATTCGTTGTTAGAAAAACATGTCGAATTTGAACGAGACCAGACCGTACACGCCATTTTCAAAGATAATCTGGAGGGATTCTGGAATTTTGCCCACGAATTTAAAGATTGGCTTCTCCGGTTTGGGAAATTAATTAATGAGTAGGATGTCGCATCGGTGAAAAGAAAAATTCGTCTGGAAAACGGATTGCTGCTTGTCACCATCTTAAAAGATGGGGAACTATTGTTGGGTGAGATCAAGCGGGGAAAAACCACCAAGTTGGAGCTTAAACTGGCGCTCCAGAAAGAAGGTTTCGTCTTCGGAATCATGGAAGACAACCTGCGGGAGCTGGCTCTGGATTACAAGGGACAGTTGCCCATTGCGCGAGCAGTGTACGAGTTCGAAAATGCGGCCATTAAACCCCATTTTTGCAAGGATTTCGATTTCTTCGCTTACCTGGATTTGTTGAGACTCAATCGAATGGAGAAATTGAATTTTTCTTACCGGGTACGTCAGGGAGACGATCTGGTTACTGTGTTAGAGCCACCCCGCTATTTCTTACGTTATCCCGATGGACGAAGACGGTTGTTGGCAACTCTTCCCATGGAAAGCATCTCCACTATTCTGGGAGCCAATACCCGCTTTTTACCTTCCTCCAAAACCATCATTGCCCGCATCGATGGAATTGTAAATCTCTCTCCCCAGGGGGTGATTTCGGTGTATCCCCAAAAAACCATGCGGGCGCTGGGAAAAATGCTGGGAAAGCTCCACTTAAAAGAGGCGCTTTACATTGATGAAGATGTTCAACGGGAATCCTATGTTTACTCTCCGTCGAATGTGCAGGTGGGTGGCACCATCAAATCTTCTTACATAAAATGCGACGGAAGTTTGCAGTGCGACCTGGGTATTGATGACCCATTGAATTGGGAGAAAGCCCGGATCATTACCGGACAAAATGTTTTAACCGCCTATCTGAAAAATTACAAGGTCTGGGCGGGAGGCGATGTATTCGTAAAAAACCGGGTGGACAATTCCTCCGTCCATTGCATGAACAATGTGGTGACACCGGTGATTGCCAATTCTCAAATCCATGTGGCGAACAAATTGTTTGTGAGACGCCTGGAGAAGAAGACGCAGGTGTATTTGGGACCGACGTTTGTCGAAAATTCCCACCTGGAAGAGAAACGTCGGAATTTCCGCCAGCACACCAAGCGGTTAAACGATCTGGAGAAGAGCATTGCGAAGGAAAAATTCTGGTTGGAATTTAATCGCAACAAGGCCGTGCAACAATTGCAGAAAATGCACGAACGGAAAAACACCGCCAATAAAGCGGCCAATTTAATTTTGAAGCGATTTTACGACAGTCTGGCTGAGGGACTGCGCAGACTAGAAGATCAAATAATGGAATACCAGCGCTTTTTGGAGACCCTGGATACCGAATACGCCGAAATTCAGACCCTGGAGCAACACATGAAAAAAGATTACAAACCCGAAATTGTGGTTTTGGAAAAACTTGAACCGGGGGTTACGATTCATGCCCCGAATGAAACGTTCAAGGTCCGGGAAACGATGACTCAGATTGTTATTGAACTGGACGATGTGCGCGGTATTTTGAAAATTCACCCCTTTAAATTAAAATAAAAGGTCTTCAAACACTTTCCTGCCCCCGATCATCCGGTTGCCTGTTTTTTCGAACATTCCCGTTTCAACTGTTGAAAATTCGGTCGGAATTGTCCGGCCGGTTGTTTGCTTCCCAATTCGCTGATTCGTTCACCAGCCCCCGGCAGACTAATTTTTCCGAAAATGGCGGCGTTTCTGTTGAAATTCGGGACAGTCCGCAAAGTTTTTTCCGAAGAAAAAACAGGTTTCCCGGAAGCACCTTCTTTTGATCTTAACTCATTAATAATCAATGAACTAAATTGAAAATTAAAGGCGGGGAATGCAAATTTTACGTTCCGGATCGGTTGATGGCACGTAATTTGTAAAAAATATTATTAAAAATATGAAAAATAAGAAATTTGTAATTTGAAAAAATTGGTCTGACGATAGCGTTTTAAGAGATTCCATTTGATTCAGGATTAATTTCAGGAAGTGGGAAAACTAAGGAAGGTGTAAAATTATAATGAATCTGGATTTATCCCTCAGTGAAGACCGGGCGATTTTACAGGAATTCATTCAGGAAAGCAAAGAAGGAATTG
>JAJRXE010000528.1 GCA_024276455.1 Calditrichota bacterium | reverse complement strand
CTCGCAAATACGCCCACAAGATTCCCTTTTTGGTCAAGATTAATCACAACGAGCTATTGACGTATCCCAATAAATACGACCAGATTCTTTTCGCCAATGTGGAACAGGCCTGGAACATGGGAGCGGCGGCGGTGGGCGCCACCATCTACTTCGGGTCGCCGGAATCGAACCGGCAAATTCAGGAAATCACCGATGCGTTCCGTTACGCGCACGAACTGGGTCTGGTGACTTTCCTGTGGGCTTACCTGCGCAACCCAGCTTTCAAGAAAGACGGGGTGGATTACCATCTTTCCGCCGATCTGACCGGCCAGGCCAACCACCTGGGCGTGACCATTGAAGCGGACATTATTAAACAGAAACAGCCCGAAAACAACGGCGGTTTCACCGCCATTAAATTCGGCAAGACCCATCCGAAGGTTTACTCGGAGTTGACCAGCGATCACCCGATTGATCTGACTCGTTACCAGGTCGTAAACTGCTACATGGGACGGGCCGGATTGATCAACTCCGGTGGCGCCTCCGGCGAAAACGACTTCGCCCAGGCGGTGCGTACAGCGGTGATTAACAAACGCGCCGGCGGCATGGGACTCATTTCCGGCCGGAAAGCCTTCCAGCGGCCCATGAAAGAGGGTATCGAACTGCTCAATCTGATCCAGGACGTTTATCTGGATAAAGATATTACCGTGGCCTAAATATTCCGGTAGATTACAACAACAAGGCGGCTTAAAAAGCCGCCTTTTTTTTCTCATCGGTCAGAAATATCTGGAAATACGATTCCAACAGGTTTGTTTTTTCCGGCAGTGTCCAAACCATTTGCTTGACGGCAGGCAACCGTCCCCAATCCCCTCTTGCCTTTAAAGTAAAAACTTAACCTGCACCCCGAAAACCGAATTGAGGATGTCCCGAAAATCCTGGTCCAGGGGGACCTTTAAAATGACACCCGGCCAGATCTTGCCCCAACCGAAATAGGTGGAAATCTTGAGCTGGTGATAGGAACGCTGCCCAAAGTTCCCTTCTTCTTTAGTAGCAAGGTAGCGTCCAAAAAATTCCATGTTCAACCGGAAAGTCGGCTGAACCAACCCCACCTGCAGCCCGTAAATGAAGAAACCTTCCGTGTCGTCGGCATTTTCGTTTCCTGAGTTAACTAACAGCGAGTATCCCAGCTGTCCGCCCACTGTAAACCCATTACTGTACCGATTCTGGTAAGCGGTTCGAAACAAAATGGTTGTCCAATCTTGCAGGAAAGCCTCCCAGCGTTCTATGTCAGAATAAATTCCCACAATGGCCGCGGCCATTTTATCTTCCGGCATCACCGGGATTCTCACAGCCAGGTCTCCCAACCAATGTTGCCGTCCAGAAATAAAACGCAATCCCAAAAGAGGATTCCCAGGGGCGTTCTCCGTTTCGATTTCCGTTCCGCCGGAATATTTCACTTCATTTTTAAAATACGAGAACGGTAAATCGGCAATGATACGAACAGTCTTACTCAAGGGGACATCGGCTGCAAGAACAGTGGTCGAAGTGGGAAACTCGGTCTTCCCCTCACCTTTAAAACTGGGAAAATACATTTCCAGCGAAACATTTCCCCGATCTTCTCGAACCAGAAAACCGCTCTGGGCCCACAGCAAAGAAGAATTCGATCCGACGATTAATACAGCTCCCAACAACCATGTCCAGATTGCAAATGATCTCATCGGTTTTTCCCCCTGTTAAATTAACAGACCACAATTTCTTTTCTCTTCCAAGCGAAACACCTTTTTCTGATTCACTCCCGACTAAGAATTTAAACGATTCAAAAAGTTACAGAAAACACACCAATACTTCAACGTATTTAAATTTTTACATTTGTAAAACATATGTAAAATCTTGCGACATCACCTATTCTCCTTGTGAGAGCAGCAAGTAGGGTTTATATTAGAAGGGTAAAAAAATCAGGAGCCGCATTTTCTCATTCCTTTTCTCCTCATATTCCCAACGTCTCAACTGTTCTTGAATTTTTTAGGAAAATAAAAAGGTAACATTAATAACAATAGCACCATAATTAAGGAGGTCATATGAATCAGGAAAAAATGCCTTTCGATTTGAACAAATTCCGTCCTCCCAATGTATCGATGAAAATGGTACGCTGGGGGATTTTGGGAATTTTGCTTCTCGTGCTGGTATTTTCTTCTTTCTTCACCGTGGGTCCCGAAGAGGTGGGGGTCATTCTCCGTTTCGGAAAATACACTCGCACGGTAGATCCGGGATTGAATTTTAAACTACCCTTTGGAATCGAAACAGTTAATAAAGTGCCGGTTGAACGGCAGCTCAAACAGGAATTTGGTTTCCGTACGGCCCGTACGGCCACGGTGGGGGTTCGAACCCGCTACGAAGAGAGAGGTTATCTGGAAGAATCGCTTATGCTGACCGGGGACTTAAATGCCGCCGAAGTGGAATGGATTGTTCAATTCCGCATAGCCGATCCCTACAAATTTTTATTCAAAGTTCGAAACGCACTGAAAACCTTTCGGGACATGAACGAAGCTGTTGTGCGCGAGGTAGTGGGCGACCGAACAGTGAACGAGGTGTTAACCATCGGCCGGGTGGAGATTGCCAACACAGTCACCCAGAAATTGCAGGATTTATGTGATCAGTACGAAATGGGTCTGAAAGTGGACCAGGTCGTTCTGCAGGACGTGAATCCCCCCGATCCGGTAAAACCGGCGTTCAATAAAGTGAACGAAGCCCAGCAAGAACGGGAAAAACTCATTAACCAGGCGCGGGCGGAATACAACAAGGTGATTCCAAAAGCCAAAGGTCAGGCTCAGCAAATTATTGAGGAGGCTTACGGGTACGCCACCGAACGGGTCAACGAGGCGAAAGGCGACGCCACAAAATTCAATGCCATTTTTAAGGAATACCTCAAGGCACCGGAAGTTACCAAGCAGCGACTTTATCTGGAAGCCATGAACGACATCTTACAGAAGGTGGGACGAAAGCTCATCACGGATCAGGACATGACCGGTATTTTACCACTCTTCCAATTAGAAACGCAGGGGGTGCAGAAATGAAAGAGCTTAAAACCATAATTCTAAGCGTCATTATTTTTATTATTCTGGTCGTGTTAATCTCGGCGGCTTACATTGTAAACGAAACCGAACAGGTGATTATCACCCAATTCGGGAAACCGATCGGCGACCCCGTCACTTCTCCGGGCATTCACTTCAAACTTCCTTTTATTCAGGATGCGCATTTTTTTGACAAACGTTTCCTGGAATGGGACGGCGATCCTAATCAGATTCCGACCAAAGACAAACGTTTTATCTGGGTGGATACCTACGCTCGCTGGCGCATTGTTGATCCCTTGCGCTTCTTCCAGCGGGTTCGGGACGAACGGGGCGCCCAGTCTCGCCTGGACGACATTCTGGATGGTGAGACCCGTAATGCGATTGCCAATCATCTTTTAGTGGAGATCATTCGCTCGACCAATCGTACTTTCGAAGAAAGCGTGGAATTGGAAGCCGGAGAGGAATCGGAAATTTTCATCAAAATCAAGTCTGGACGAGCGGATATTACCCGTTCCATCATTGAAGCGGCAAAGCCCCGCTTGCTGGAACTGGGCATTGAGCTGATTGATTTGCGATTTAAACGTATCAATTATGTGGAAGAAGTTCGGCAAAAGATTTTCGAAAGAATGATTTCCGAACGTCAGCGGATTGCCGACAAATTCCGTTCCGAAGGACAGGGTGAAGCCGCCCGAATTCTGGGCGAGAAGGAACGGGAGTTGAAACGCATTCAATCGGAAGCCTATCGAACAGCGCAGGAGATTAAAGGTAAAGCCGATGCCGAGGCGACGGCCATTTACGCGCGCGCTTACAATCAGAGTAGCCAGGCCCGGGAATTCTACCGCTTTCTGAAAACCATGGAGACCTACCGCACCACCCTGACGGACAAGGACTGGCTGGTCATCTCCACCAAAAGCGATTTCTTCCGTTACTTGCAACGTTTATCGGGCAAGTAACCGCCCTGTTAAACCACAGCAATACATTAGTCCGCACAATGAAATGGCGCCTTTACTCAAGGCGCCATTTTTAATTCCACTGCTACCACCCACCGGTGCTGAATTGAACAGACTCTCTCCGCAATCAGCTCAGGAAATATAGCACCATGTGCTCCAAAGCAATGACTTCAATCTTTTTAAATCCCTCTTTTTTCGCCAGGTGTTCCACTTCGGCTGGTTTTAAACGGTGCGCCAGGGGCGGGCCGATTTCTTCCTCCCGGTAAGGCCACTCGAGAACGGCCACTCCCTTGCGGGACACCCGTTTTGCTTCCTGCAACGCCTGGTGCGGATCGTCCGTTTCGTGCAACACATGCCCCAGAAAAACCAGATCGAACGAATCATCCGGGAAAGGCAGGTTTTCCGCCGCCGCTTCCAGAATATCGGCTTCGGGCAGTACCGAACGCGCCGCTTTCACCATTGCAGGATTCACATCCACGCCGGCCACCCGGCATCCCTGCTGTTGAAAAGTTTCTGCAAACACGGCGCTCCCGATGCCCACATCTAAGACCGAACGCGGTTGAAATTCCTCGAAACAACGGCGGACGACTTCTTCCACCTGCATTAATTTCAACCGATCGGAAGAACGCAGCCGTTCAATTTCTTCGCTGTAACGTTTTTCGGACATTTTGCCACCCCTGTTGTAGCTATTTTAACTGCCGGCTGCCAAAGAAAACTCTTTCAGCGTTTCGGTGTATTTTTCCTGAATCAGTTCCCAGGCCTCTTCCAGATGCCGTTCGCTGGTCCGCAGATTGCCAATCGCCACCCGAATCACGTAATCTCCCCGAAGTTTGGTGTGGGAGAGGAACACCTTTCGCCGGGCGTTGATTTTCTCCAGCAGCGTTTCGTTGAAACGATTCAGGGTCTCCCGGTCGGTTACCCCAGGCGGTTCGGCCCGGAAACAGATGGTGCTAAAGGGCGTGGGGGCCATGCGTCGGAAATTGGGATGGCGGTCGATCCAATCCGCCAGCTTTTTTGCCAGATTCAGGTGGTAGCGAATCCGCTTCATAATACCGTCTTGCCCGAAATACCGCAACACAAACCACAGCTTCAGGGCTCTGAACCGGCGTCCCAACTGGATGCCGTAATCCATGAGATTCTCCACCTGACTGTCCGCGTCGGTTCGCAGGTACTCGGCCACCAGACTAAAGGCCTGCTTTAGAACTTCGGGCTTGCGGGTGTAAAAGGCGCTCAAGTCGATGGGGACAAAAAGCCATTTGTGGGGATTCACCACCAGCGAATCCGCCTCCTCACAGCCAGCCAGCACCTGCCGCATTTCCGGGACAACCGCTGCGGTGCCGCCGTAAGCGGCATCCACATGCAACCAGAGGTCTTCCTTCCGGCAAATTTGGGCAATCTCCGGCACCGGATCGATGCTGGTGGTGGAAGTGGTGCCCACGGTGGCCACCACACAGAAAGGCTGCCATCCGGCCTGCCGATCTTCCTGAATGGCTTTTTGCAAAAGCTCCGGAATCATTCGAAATTCCGCGTCAACCGGAATTTTACGCACCCCTTCCAACCCAATTCCCAGGGTAATGGCCGCCTTTTCGATGGAAGAATGAGCCTGCTCCGAGGTGTACAAACGCAAAGGGGGCAATTCTTTATTACCGGCCAATCCTTTTTCCCGCACGTTGTACGCCTTTAGCTGCTCGCGAGCTGCGGCAATGGCGTGCAGGCTGCTTACCGAGGCGGTGTCGTAAATAATTCCCCAGAATTCTTTCGGCAGCCCGAGCATTTGACGGAACCAGTCCAGCACCACCTGTTCCAGCTCGGTGGCGGCGGGAGACGTTTTCCAGAGCATTCCGTTCACATTCAGAGCGGCGCTGAGCAACTCGCCCAGAATGCCGGGACCGCTTCCGGTAATGGAAAAATAAGCGAAGAATCGGGGATGATTCCAGTGAGTAATGCCCGGCAGGATCACCCGGTCGATGTCGCCGAGGATTTTCTCCATGGCCTCGCCTTCGGGGGGCGGTTCTTGCGGCAACATTCTCTTAATTTCGCCCGGTTCCACCGCCGGCAACACCGGCACCTCGTCAATATGACCAAAATGCTCTACAATCCAGTCGATTAACTGGTAACCCGCCTGACGAAATTCCTCCAGCGGCATATCGTGAAGAGAGTCCCTCTCCCGGGAATATGGCTCTTTCATTTGAATCACTCCTTCTGTAATCACTCAGGTGCAAATTAAAAATTCAACCAAACATTTTATTCCAGAAAATAGTAACGGCGGCGGGATCGACCAGCATGGTCATTACCAACCCGGCAATGGCACCCCAGAAATGGGCAGAATGATTAATAAAGCTACTGCGTTCCCGGGCCAGGTAATAACTGCCCGCCAGAAAGAAAAATGCGAACAAATACGCCGGTATTCCAAACGGCAGTAAAAACAAATACAGTTTCACCTTCGGGAAATACAGAATAAAGCCGAAAACCACTCCGGACACAGCGCCGGAAGCCCCTAAGGAACGATAGTTCGGGTCATTGCGGTGAATCCAGAGGGAAGGAAGATCGGCTACAATAAGCGCCACCAGGTACACCAGTAAGAAACGGGGGCTGCCCAATATGCGTTCCAGCGGAAAGGCAAAGAAATAAAAAGTGAAGAGATTAAAGAAAAGATGAATAAAGTTCGCATGGACAAAACCGCTGGTTAGCAGGGAATAGAACCGTTTTTCCCGGAAGAAACTCCAGGGATGCAACAACAACCGATCGAACCAAAAAGGATTGCGCCAGCCCCAGAGGCTGAATCCGATTATCAATACCAACAACAAATACGATACCGGGGTTTGAGAAAACGTTGTTTCCAAGCAAAGGGCCCTTTTTTATTTCGTTTTATTTGTCTTTTTCAGGCATTCGCTGTCAAAATATGAGCATCGTTACCGAATTACAACCATTTTTTGATTTTACTTTCGGGAAGAAAGAACGAAAAATGATGCGATGTGGTAAAAAAATCCCCGGAATGTCCGGGGATAAAAAAGAAGACATGGGGAGGACGTCGTCTGCGCCCTCCTTTTTTATGCTCCACAAATATTCAATTCAAATCGTTTCCAGACCACCTACAGATTCGATTTCAGCCATTTCGAACCGTAAGGGAGAATCCGGGTCCAGGCTGCCTCGCGAGACAGCAGCACCACCATCAACGCATCGCGATCTTTAATGTAGGGTGCCAGACTGTCGCGAATTTTTTTCGCGTTCAGATCGGTTTTTACCACCCAGCTCGAATCCAGAAAACGTTGCGATTTGCCCAACGCGCGAATCGCCTTCAAAAGCGATTGATATTTTTCGGGCGGCTCAGAGAGCTGTAAACTCACCAAATACGGTTTGCGTGCCATAGGCCTTCCCTTCCTCTGTATCGTGTCCCTATTGTTTACTACGTTCCCTCCTCAACTCTACCTTTCTTTATTTCAAAACCCGTGCCAGGAATTTTGATCTGCGTCACATTTCTGCTAATTACTTATTATTCTTGAAGTAAGCAGCACAAATCCCCGGCTTTTTCAAGCTCTGGACCCGAATTCCGGTACGCATTTCTTGATTTTAGATGAAAAAATTGCACAGTAGGAATAGAAAGGGGAATAAAGAAAAGGAGGGAAAAAATCCACCGGGTAGTACCGACCTCCCTATTCCGGCAACAGGAGATTTTCTTTGATCTGCTGACCCTCCCGGGTGAATTCATACAGGGGAAAACGCACGGCTTCCAGAGAATAGTCGCTATGGTAAATCAAACCTCCCCCGCTCGGAATGCCGATTGCACCCAAATGGAGAAAATCGACCTGTTCAAGCACCTTTTTCAAATCGCTCCAGTGCTCTTTTTCGTGATGAACGTCGATGAGGAGGGGAACAATACGGAGCGTGTCAAACAGGCGGAGGGTTCCGTGAGCCACGCGCCACCCCACCATGCCCAGCTGCACGGCACCGGCGGAGGCACCCATGAGCAGCGTTCCCTGATAAAACTTTTGGGTAATCTGCTCCCCCATTCCGGTTTCACGAATGATCTGCCATCCCTTTTCCACATCACCGCCCGCCAGCATGATTAAATTGGCCACGGCCAGATTCTCCCGGTCTTCCGCCGAATAATCGGACAGGATGTGAACACAATGCTCCACCCCAATTTGTTTCATTGCCGCTTGAAACAGGGAGAAAAAAACCGGATCGTCATTATTGGAAGCCCCGATGTAAGCGGCGGTAACGCTACTTTCGGGCAGATACTCCCAAACTCGCTCTAAAAAGTAGGTTTCACCCGTTTTCCAGAACAGTAATTGACTATCGGCGAAAAGGAAAACCGGCTTCAAATCCTGCCCCATTGTTGTGCTCCCTTTGTTTCGACCCGTTTTTAAATCTGAGAGTACCCCAATTTAGTGAATCCGTCCTTCCTCCCAAATACAAATCCAAAGTACCCACCTTCCGTTCGTCTAAAATCGCCCTGCTCCATCAATTACAGGTTATGGTCAACCATGATTAATCCCACACCAAACCGGACAAGCTCACCCCAAACTCCCTGACATTCCTCCACCGGCAACATTTCAGTAATTACCGTCCTGTGGTTTCCTCAAAGAAAACGCCCCCTGGTTTCAAAGGGACGTTTCCACCTACTCCCGGTAAACACTGGTAGATTTGCCGTGTTAACCAAAGCGAAAATCTAATAAGGGAATTGATTTGAACTTACCAGGGATAACCGTTTATTGCTTATCCAGAACGGCCAGGGTGATTCGGCTGACCGCCACCAGCTTGCGGTCTTCGGTGTAAATCTTTATTTCCCAGACCTGAGTCATCCGGCCCAGGTGCAAAGGTGTGGTCGTACCGATGACCCACCCCTTTTTCACCGGGCGGAGGTGGTTAATGTTCAGCTCCATCCCCACACAATATTTTCGGTTGGGATCCACACAGAGATTTGCCGCCACACTTCCCAGGGATTCCGCCAGAGCGGCCGACGCTCCACCGTGCAGCACCCCGGCCGGTTGATGGGTGCGATGGTCCACCGGCATGCGAGCGGTTAGAGAATCCGCCCCGATTTCCGTAAATTCGATTTCCAGATGCTCCAGCATGGTACCCTGACTCAAACGATTGATTTCGGCTAAGTTGTAATCGCGAAACCAGACGGCCATCATTTTTCCCCTTTTCTTTGCGTTTCCGATTAGCCGGTGTAACGCGGCAGATTTTCCGGGGGAATGTTCTGCAGGGGACTGAACCGGCTGTCTTTAGCCGAGAGAATGGGTTCGCCTTCCAGCGGCCAGTCAATCCCCACCCGGGGATCTGACCAAAGCAGCCCGTATTCGTCACCCGGAGCATACAAAGCGGTGCACTTGTACATGACGTCGGCTACTTCGCTCAACACCAGAAATCCGTGGGCAAATCCCTCCGGAATGAACAACTGTCGCTTATTTTCCTCCGAGAGGAGATGACCGGTCCACTGCCCGAAGGTGGGCGACCCCCGGCGGATGTCCACCGCCACATCGAAAATTTCGCCCCGCACCACATAAATCAACTTGCCCTGCGGATGACGCAACTGGTAGTGTAACCCGCGCAGCACATTTTTTACCGAATGGGAATGGTTGTCCTGCACAAATTCCTGCCGAATTCCCAGCGTCCGGTACTTCTCCAGATGGTAGGTTTCCATGAAAAAACCCCGCTGGTCTCGAAAAACCGGCGGTTCAATCAGTAATACACCCGGTAGATTGGTTTCCTGAACCTTAATTTCCATGAGCCACCTGCTACAATTATCGTTTTTCTGACAGCGACTGCCTCGCGATCAGAGCGTTAACCCGAAAAGAAAGGACAAAAAAAGGAATAAAAATCAATTTTTTAAGCGACCATATTTTCCGGTGACCGACCAGGAAATACTTTACCCACCGGCGAGGAATCCCTTCGTTTTTCTCGCCCTCTCAAATTTCCAGTCTTCCCTCGGCTACCGCCATTAAATATTGGCCGTAATCGTTTTTAATCATTCCCCGGGCCAGATTTTTCAAGTCTTCCCGGGAAATGTACCCCAGACGGAAGGCAATCTCTTCCACCGCCGAGATTTTCACTCCCTGCCTTTCCTGCACCACCTGCACAAAAGAGGCCGCCTGCTGCAGCGAATCATGGGTACCGGTATCTAACCAGGCAAATCCCCGGCCCAGCAATTCCACTTTTAATTGTCCCCGGCGGAGGTACTCGTTGTTCACATCGGTAATTTCCAGTTCTCCGCGCGGAGAGGGTTTCAAATTGCGGGCGATTTCCACCACCTGATTGTCGTAAAAATACAATCCCGGCACGGCAAAATTGGACTTGGGGCGGGCGGGTTTTTCTTCAATTCCAATTACATTGCGCTGCTCATCGAATTCCACCACCCCGTAGCGTTCGGGGTCTTTTACCAGATAACCGAAGATGACGCCCCCTTTTTCCAATTGCACACACCGACGCAGAATTTCCGGCAAACCGTGGCCGTAGAAAATATTGTCCCCCAGAATCAAACAGACCGAATCGTTTCCGATGAAATCCGCCCCAATAATAAACGCCTGAGCCAGCCCCTCCGGTTTGGGTTGTTCTGCGTATTCAAATTTCAAACCCAACCAGGAACCATCTCCCAACAAATCCCGAAAGCGGGGCAAATCCTGCGGGGTGGAAATGATTAAAATTTCCCGAATGCCTGCCAGCATGAGGACGGAAAGAGGGTAATAAATCATCGGTTTGTCGTAAACCGGCAATAACTGCTTGCTGACCACCCGGGTAATCGGGTAAAGCCGGGTTCCCGAACCGCCAGCTAGAATTATTCCTTTCATTGCTTGTCCTCAACAGTTGGTTTTGGGCTCTAATTACGTTTACTCGTCGCCGTAATGGGTGCGAATCCATTCCAGGTATTCACCGCTTCGCACCCGATCCACCCATTCCCGGTGTTCCAGATACCAGCGAATGGTTTTTCTTAAGCCGGTTTCGAAGGATTCTTCCGGTTGCCACCCTAATTCGCGCTGAATTTTACGAAAATCAATCGCGTACCGCCGATCGTGACCGGGGCGGTCTTTCACAAAGGTAATCAACTCCCGACGAGACTTCCCGGATTCCGGGGGAACCATTTCGTCCACAAAATCGCAAATCATTCGCACCACTTCCAGATTGGTTTTCTCGCCGTTGCCACCAATGTTGTAGGTTTCGCCCCGACGCCCCCGCTTCATGATTTCCCAGATGGCCACGCAGTGATCGCGAACGTACAACCAGTCCCGCACATTCAAACCGTCTCCGTAAACCGGCAACGGTTTTCCCTCCAGGGCATTGAGAATCATCAGAGGAATCAATTTTTCCGGAAATTGGTACGGCCCGTAATTGTTGGAACAGTTGGAAATGGTCACTGGCAAACCGTATGTTTTATGGTAAGCTCGCACAAAATGATCGGACGCCGCTTTGGAAGCGGCATAGGGACTGTTGGGACGATAGGGCGTTTCCTCAGTAAATAAACCGTCCGCTCCCAGACTTCCGAATACCTCGTCGGTGCTAATATGGTGAAACAGCTCAATACGTGGCTGTCGTTCGCGAGCCAATTCCAACAAATTAAAGGTGCCAATGACGTTGGTTTGAATAAAAGCATCCGGTCCCACAATCGAACGATCTACGTGGGACTCCGCGGCAAAATGACATATCGCATCGATTTCGTATTCATCGAAAACCCGCGCCATTTTCTCGCGATCACAGATATCCGCTTTCACAAACCGGTAGCGTTCCGGGAAACGCTCCGCAATGTCGCTGAGGTTTTCGGGATTCCCGGCGTAAGTAATCTTATCCACATTAATGATCCGACCGGAAAAATCGGATTCCTCCAGCAAATAGCGAATGAAATTCGTTCCGATGAATCCACATCCCCCGGTTACCAGAAGATTTTTCATATTAATTCCTCAAACAGTTCTTAATTTTGACCCCCCAATTTACAACACAACTTCCCATAAAATCAAAGGCTTAAAATAGAATCTTGTTCCTCAAAATCCAAGAAACAAAAATTTCGTTTCCGCCTTTGAGTAGTCCAGCAGACCTTCCGCTACCCTGATCTGCCCGGAGGCTCTGTTCACTCCAGAGGAAAATGGCCCGCACAATTTCAATTATTTGAATCCGAAAGGCGGGGATCCGCGTCGTACCGAAAACGGATTCAAACCCAGGAGATAAATTCGAAGCTTTAAAAACGTCCCCGTAGAAAAGGAAACACTCCCTCCCACTTTTCAACCCAACCGGTTAACGGGACATCTCCAACTGGTTTTGTTTGCTCAGAGGCGAAAATGCGGCCAGTGATGCACGGGACAACTCCCGGAGTACGGATTCATTTTGTTGTTGCAGCGCGCTCGCTTCCAGTTGCCTGAACGAAATTAGTCGTCTGACAATCTCGCTGCTCATCAGAACGGTCAGAATCCACAGCGCCGCCAGGAGCTGATGAACCAGGGCAGCGATAAAAATCAGCAACAACCGTACATCGCGTCCCAGACGGAACTGCCTTTTAACCGACAACACCTTTTCCTGGACCAGACGATCGTAGGGAAGAGCTGTGTAACTGCTGACCAGGGTGCTAATAATAGCCAACCCGCCCAGCAACCAGATCCAGGGCGAAGCGCCGTTTTGCCAGATTCCAAAGGTCATGCCCAGCAAAATAATGCCGTCGGCCAAACGATCCAGAACCCGGTCTAGCCACTCTCCGAAAAAACTTTTCTGAAAAGTTAAGCGGGCAATTTCACCGTCGCAGCCGTCCAGTACCGAGGAAAATTGGGTCAATCCGCCCGCCAGCACCACGGCGACAGATCCTCCCAATCCGAAAAGAAATCCGGCGGCAACTGCCACCAGAAAGCTAACCACCGTCATGTGATTGGGAGTCACCCGGTAATCGGCCAGCCGGGCCGACAGTGGGATCGATAATTTCCGATTCAAAAAGCGGGAAACCGGCCCGTCGGTTTCTTTAACCAGACGGCGCAACAGAAGGCGACGGGCTTTCTTCAGGGCGGGGGCATCATCCACGTCAATCCAAAAATGTCCGGTCACGTCAATTACCTGCAGCAGCCCTTGATTGGCCAGAATCTGATTACCCGCCGAAAGGGAATAATCGCCGCTGGCAATGCTCTGCTCCAGAGCGCTGAATATTGCCGGCGAGTACACAAAGAATCCGGTGTCCAGAGCATTGTAGTGGCCCAAATTTTTCCCAATGAACTGCACGGCCGCTTCCTCCACCAGCACCTTGGTCACATCGTCGGGCTGGTAATGGTCACCTGCCAGATTTCGATCCACCGCCAGAAAACTTTCACCGTTCAGCGCCCGCACCGTCAGCAGTTTTTTGATTAATCCCGGCTCGGTAATATGGTCAGACATCATCAGGAGGAATGGCTCCCGAAAATAATTACGGGCACAGTAAACCGACACTCCATTTCCTTTTTGCCATTCCGGATTGTAAATGTATTCAATGTGGACGCCGTACTTTTCACCCGCGCCCAAAAAATTCATGATTTTCTCCGCCTGGTAGCCCACCACAATTTTAAAATGGCGAATACCGGCTTCCCGCGCCGTGAGAATCTGGCGCTCCAGCAAGGTTAATCCGAACAGTTTAACCAGTGGTTTGGGCGAGTGCTTGTTTTTCAAACGGGAACCCTGACCTGCAGCAATAATCAGTGCTTCCATTCGCTTCCCCTCCTTTTTGTTTGGAACGGTCAAAACAAACTCCCCATTTCCCGGTTTCCAAAGTAAAAGGGAGTGGCGCTCAGAAACAACCGATCTATTTGCCACAAGAATCGAACTTATATGCTCCCATTTTTATTAACTTTTCTGCCCCAGCCCAGGATTCATTTGGTTAAAAAATTTTGCTGAATTATCTCTAATTGTGTGATGCAACGTGCAAAAAAAAGTAACTGATTTTGTTAAAAAATTGTTCTTCGTTTAATCGGAATGACGAAAAGAGGCCGACTACTTCCTCGTCGGAACCTGTATCTTCCAGCTTTTCAACATCCCTTTTTTCAAAGCTCCGCCGCAGGAACATAAGGCGATTTCCACTGGTGAAGGTCAGTTCAAAGGTGTCGGCAGCGGGGGCGATTTCATTTGGTTTGCCCCTCAAAGAAGCGCCACAAGAATTCTTCTTCCCGGGGGTTCAGATTGAATCGGGTGGCCGCTTCGAGCACCAGCTTTTTCAGGGGGGTCTGCGGATTTTCCTGCCGCTGTTCGGAGATCCATTTTACCGCTTTTTTTACCGCTGCACTCTCCGGGTAGATACTCATTTTTCCCTCCTGGGTAATCTTGACTTTCGTTCAACTTCCCAAAAACGATCGGGTAAGCCAAAACTGGTTGCTTACCGTCTCACTCCCGGTAGTTTTCTCGCAAAATTTCCAGCACTTTCCGAAAATCCGCCGGCAGGGGCGCTTCGAATTGGACAATTTCGCCGCTTTCCGGATGGCGGAACGAGAGACGGAACGCATGAAGCGCCTGATGGTCCAGGATTTTTAACAAAGACTGCGCAAGTTGCCGCTCTCGCCCCTGTTGTAACCGATTCAGTTGTTTGTAACGGCCGTGGTACTCCGGATCGCCGAAGACGGGGTGGTGTAGGTAATTCAGATGAATGCGTATTTGATGCGTGCGTCCGGTTTTCAATCGCACCCGCAGGAGCGAAAGAAATCCGAGGACTTCTTCCACCCGGTAGGCCGTGATGGCAATCTTGCCCCGGTCCGCCACGGTAAACATGGTACGATCGCGCTTACTGCGATCCAGACGCGTCTCGACCGTGCCCTCCAGAGGATCGGGTGTCCCCCACACTAAGGCGAGGTATTCCCGGGAAGCACTTTTCTCGGCAAACTGGCGGGCCAGCTGGTGATGCGCCCGGTCGGTTTTCGCCACCACCAGTAATCCGGAGGTATTTTTGTCCAGGCGGTGCACAATGCCGGGGCGCAATTGCCCTCCCAAGCCGGACAGTTGCTGGCAGTGGTAAAGCAGCGCGTTGACCAATGTGCCATCGCGCACACCTGCCCCGGGATGAACCACCAGTCCGGCCGGTTTATTCACCACTACCAGGTGTTCGTCTTCGTACACAATTTCCACCGGAATATTCTGAGGAACCACCTCGCTTTTCTCGGGAGGCGGGATTTCAATCTCGAGAAGCTCACCGGGACTCAACCGGTGAGACGCCCGGACAATTCGCCCATTGACTTTTACCAGGTCGTTGGAGATGAGTTTTTGCAAATAGGAACGGGAGTAATCGGTAAGTCGCTGAGCCAGCCATTTATCCAGTCTCATGCCGGCCGCGTCCTGGCCAGCAATAAATTCAAGATGTTTCCTCATGGATTTCCGGATCGTCTTCGTACCGTTTTACGGGTCGCAAGGCATGAATAATGATGAACAACATTCCCAGACTCACCGCCATATCGGCCACGTTAAACACCGGCCAGCGATTCATGTGGTACCCCTGAAAATTAAAGAAGAGAAACTTGAAGGAAGGCAAATGCACATCAAAAAACTCGAAATCGAAAAAATCGGTGACTTTGCCGAACAAAAAACGGTCGATTAAATTACCGACTGCACCGCCCAAAATCACCGCGAACGCCAGTCGAAGAGAAAAATCCTCCCGCAATTTGATCAGGTAGTAAAAAAGAACAATTACCGCCGCAATGGAAAGCACGGTAAAAAAAACTTTATTATCCACCCGAATACCAAATGCGATTCCCGGATTTTCCACATAGGTCAGACGGAAAAAATCGGATATGACCGCAACGGATTGCACCGGTTTCAAGTAAATGCGAGCGAATATCTTGGTAATCTGATCCAATAAAACAACACCGACAAACGTCAAAATCAACCACTTTGTCGGTGAAGCAGCTTTCTTGTCGATCATCAAGGGTTATTTTCTCCGCGATTCAGCCAGTTTACAGGGAACACAGATCCGAGTTGTGGGAACGGCTTTTAGACGCTCTTCGTCAATTTCTTTGCCGCATACCCGGCAAATGCCGTATTCTCCCAGCTCAATGGCCTGGAGGGATCGGTCGATTTGCTGGAGATATTTCTCTTCTCGCGAAAGAAACAAAAAGGCTTTCTCCCGCTCCATGGCGTCGGTACCCTGATCCGCCATGTGGAAAGAATACCCGGAATGATCGCCGCTGGAGTGGGGGTAGTTGGATTCCACCGCCACCTCACGGAGATGCTCAATCCGCTTCAGAACATCTTTCCGCTTCTCTAACAACAAATCTTTAAAATACTTTAATTTCTCTGCATTCATTAGTTGCTCCTTTCATCCCCTTTAATCTGACTTAATCTTTTTTAGCGCCACTCTGAAAGGGATTTTATTGATGGTCATTTCCTTCTCGATTTCTCCCTTTTGAAGTTCCGGAACAATGTCGACTGCCAGAGTTTCGGTTTTAATATAATCGTTTAATGCTTTAACTGCTTGAGCCAACTCATTGGTTCCCTGAAAAAATATTTGAATCCGATCGGTAACCGCGAAATTCGCTTCCTTGCGCAAATTTTGAATGCGATTGACAAATTCCCTGGCCAGCCCTTCCATCTGCAACTCGGGAGTAATGCGAGTATCCAGCCCCACAACCAACTGGCCGTCTCGCAAAACTTCCAGATCGCCTTTTTTCTCTTCCACAATTTCCACATCCTCTTTGAACAGATGCACAGTGTGTCCGTCCACTTCCAGGGTTAATTGACCATCGTTTTCCATTCGCTCTATTTCTTCCGGCTCCAGATTCTGGACAATTTCCGCGACTTTTTTCATGAGTTTGCCCAGCCGGGGTCCCAGGGTTTTGAAATTGGGTCTGGCTCGTTTTACAATTAAATCCTCGATTTTTTCACGTACCTCAACGGATTTCACATTGATTTCGTCCTGAATGATGGGCGCCATGTCCAGCACCGCTTCCCGAACGGATTTGCTTTGGGAAGCCACCACCACACGTGGCAAAGGTTGGCGCACTTTAATTTTGGTTTCGTTCCGCAGCGCCCGGGCCAGGCTCACTACCTGTTGCGCCACCCGCATCCGTTCTTCCAGCTTTTCGTCCCGGTGCGACCGCATGACTTCGTCCAATTCCGGGTAATCCGTCAGATGCACCGATTCCGGCATCCGGTCCGTCCGGAGATTGAGGAACAGCTCCTCGGCGACAAAAGGAGCAAACGGCGCAATCAGCTTTGTCACCGTTAGTAATACCTCGTAAAGCGTCTGGTAAGCCGACAATTTGTCGGCGTTCATCTCCCCTTTCCAGAAACGACGGCGATTGCGGCGCACGTACCAGTTCGACAAATCGTCGATGACAAAGTCGGAGATCAACCGGGCTGCCCGGGTCATGTCGTAATCGTCCATCAGCGTGTTAACCCGCTCCACAATGGAATAGAGCAGCGAGAGAATCCAGCGGTCGATCTCGGGGCGTTCTTCAAAGGGAATCGGTTTGGTAGTCGGATCGAACCGGTCGATATTCGCGTACAGGGCAAAGAAGCCGTAGGTGTTCAGCAGAGTGTCAAAAAATTTGCGGTACACTTCCGCCACCCCTTCCATGTCGAAACGTTTCGGCACCCAGGGGGCGCTAACCGTAACGAAAAACCAGCGCAGAGGATCGACGCCAAAACGGGAAATAACCTCTTCCGGCACCACAATATTCCCGCGGGATTTGCTCATCTTCTGACCTTCTTTGTCCAGGATAAGCTCGTTTACAACAATGTTTTTGAAGGCCGGCTGATTGAACAGCATGGTGGAAATGGCCAACAGCGAATAGAACCAACCGCGGGTCTGATCCACACCTTCGCAAATAAAATCGGCCGGAAAGTTCTTCTTGAACAGCTCCTGATTCTCGAAAGGATAGTGCCACTGGGCGTAAGGCATGCTCCCGGAATCGAACCAGACGTCAATAACTTCCGGCGTACGCTTCATCTCGTGGCCGCACTCGGGACACTTAACGGTGATGGCGTCCACCCAGGGTTTGTGCAGGTCCAGGTCCTCGGGTACGTTTTCCCCTTTTTCGCGCAATTCTGCAATGCTACCAATGGCCATCTCGTGCTGACAATTCTGACAGATCCAGATATTGAGCGGCGTCCCCCAATAGCGGTCGCGGGAAAGCGCCCAATCCACATTGTTTTTTAACCATTCGCCAAACCGTCCCTCGCCCACTTCTGGAGGATGCCAGTTAATTTGCTCGTTATTTTTCAGCATCTGCTCTTTAAAATCGGTGGTGCGAATGTACCAGGATTCCCGGGCGTAATACAGCAACGGCGAATCGCAACGCCAGCAATGGGGGTAACTGTGTTCCACCGTTTCCTTCTTGAAAAGGAGATTTCGTTCTTTCAGGTTCTGAATAATCTCCGGATCGGCATCTTTAACAAATTTGCCTTTGAAATCGCGCACAATCTCCTCGAAACGTCCGCTTTTGTCCACCGGACGCACCACCGGAAGATTGTATTTTTGCCCGACTTGATAGTCGTCCTCGCCAAAAGCCGGGGCGGTGTGGACAATACCGGTACCGTCTTCGGTGGTCACAAAATCGCCCAACACCACGTAAAAGGCATCCTGTTCTACCGGCACGTAGTCAAACAGTCGCTCGTATCGTTTGCGCTCCAGTTGCCAGCCTTTAAATCGCTCCAGAATCTTAAATTCGCTCCCCAGCACGGCTTCCGCTCGCGGCTCGGCAATAATGAGCTTCTCGCCCCGATACTCCACTTTCAGATATTCCACATCCGGATGGACCGACAGCGCCACATTGGAGATGAGCGTCCAGGGGGTGGTGGTCCAGACCAGGAAGTAAGTATCCGGCTCTTCCAGGTTGCGGAATTTAATGTAGATGGAGGGATCTTTTACCGTCCGATAGCCCTGCGAAACCTCGTGACTGGAGAGAGGCGTCTCGCAACGAGGGCAGTAAGGCAAAATTTTAAATCCTCGGTAAATGATTCCTTTATCGTGAAACTGCTTTAAAATCCACCAGATGGTTTCAATGTAATCATTTTGAAAAGTGATGTAAGGATGTTCCAGGTCTAACCAGAAGCCGATTCGGCGGGTAAGCTCATCCCACTCTTTTTTGTAATTGAACACACTCTCTTTGCACTTCTGGTTGAATTTGTCGATGCCGTATTGCTCAATCTGCTCTTTTCCCTCGATATTGAGCATTTTTTCCACTTCGATTTCCACCGGCAGACCATGAGTGTCCCACCCCGCTTTGCGGTACACATAAAACCCTTTCATGGTCTTGTAACGGCAAACCACGTCTTTAACGGTCCGGCTCATCACGTGGTGAATTCCCGGTCGTCCGTTAGCCGTAGGAGGTCCCTCGTAGAAAACAAAATTAGGTGCTTCTTCCCGAATTTTTAAGCTCTTCTGAAAGACGTCGTGTTCGTCCCAATACCGCAGAATGCCTTCTTCCAGTTCGGTGATTTTTGGTTTGCCTTTTAATTCTTTGAACATCCTCGCCTCGTGCAATTACTTTCTGAACAGATATGAAATTAAAATAAGTATTAAATTTAATAAAATAATTGTGGTCAAGGGAAAGTAAAAAGTAAAATTTTTCTTCCGGATCACAATATCGCCCGGAAGCTGCCCCAGATAAGGGATTTTGCCCAGAAAAGCGAGCAGTAGTCCAACCAAAAAGATAACCCCTCCCAGGAACATTAGCATTTTTCCGAACGGTTCGGTCGGAAATTGCTCCATCTGGTTCCTCCCCGGATTACAATCGTTCAATCACGCGTTTCATCAAAAGGGTTAGGCGGGGTTGAGCCTGGTTGGCCGTGCGAATAATGTCTTCCACATCGGCCGGTTGCAGGGCGTCCGGGAAACATTCATCGGTAATCACCGAGACGCCAAACACCTCCAGATTCATGTGCCGGGCCACAATAACTTCCGGGACGGTGGACATTCCCACCACATCAGCGCCGATGCTGCGTAAAAAACGGTACTCCGCCCGGGTTTCCAGATTGGGTCCGGCCACCGCCACATAGACCCCCTTTTGCACCTTTATTTTTTCGTCCAGGGCAATTTCTTCGGCCAGATCAATCAAGCGATGGCTGTAAGGTTCAGACATGTCGGGAAAGCGGGGACCCAACTCGTCGTCGTTTGGGCCAATCAGGGGATTGTCTCCCAGCAGATTAATGTGATCTTCCATAATCATGATGTCGCCTTTGCGGAAGAGGGGATTCATTCCGCCGGCGGCATTAGAAATGACCAGGGTCTTCACCCCCAGAAATTTCATTACCCGGATGGGAAAGGTAATCTGCTTCATGCTGTAACCTTCGTAGTAATGGAAACGTCCCTGCATGGCTACCACATCTTTCCCACCCAACTGCCCGAAAATCAATTTTCCGGCGTGGGTTTCCACCGTGGAGAGTGGAAAATGAGGAATATCCTGGTAAGGAATCTCCGCCACTTTCTGAATTTCGTTCGCCAGATCGCCCAAACCGGTTCCCAGCACAATCCCAACGGTGGGTTCTAAATCGGTGTATTGCCGAATTACCTGAATGGCTTCGTCGATTTGTTTTCTTAATTCGCTCATAGGCCTCCAAGCTCCTTATTTTTTTCCCTGCTTCTTCTCCAATTGCTCTTTCAGTTTTCGCTTTTCTTCCTCAATTTTTTTCAGGCGTTCTTTTTCCTTCTCCAACTGCTCTTCCATCTCCCGTTCTTTTTTCCGTATGTAACGAATTTCCTCCAGCGCCATTTCCTGATCTTTCTTCTGGCCCTTCAAGGCAAACCAGATGCTGCTGGCCACCCCGGTTACCCCACCCACAAAATAAGGCGGAATGAAATCAATACCGGACACCCAGAACGGATAGGAAATGGCAATTCCCGCTGCCGCTCCCACAACCGCGCCGCCAATGGCATAAGTCCAGGTGTATTTATTACTTTTGTATTTGCTAATTTCCGCCTGACTGATGGGATTTCCGAAATAATCAAAATTTTTCTCGATTTTAACAATCTTGCGAACCCGTTTGGTGGATACGGTTTTCTCCTCGTGGGTCGAGGCCGATACATACGTCAGCTCTTTCCCGGTGTTTCGCAGCACCAGTACTTCGTCCACCGAGCCGTCGTCAAAATAGATTTTTACCGAACGACCGGGGTCGGTTTCTTTAACGGCCAGATACGGCGAAGAGCTACATCCCCCCAACAGAAGCAAAAATGCCACCGCAAACAGCAATAATCCCTTACTTGTTCTCATAGCTATTGTCCCTGCTTTTTCTGTTTTTTGTCCAGGTCTTTAATTAATTCGTCTATTTGAATCCCTTTTTTGAAAAATTCATTGATTTCATCGTCATCCATACTTTTCGGTACGGTGGAGGAATCTTTTTGGGCTTTGTCCTTTTCCGCTTCCTTTCTGGAATCGTCAATAGCCCGATCCAGATACTCCAGATCGTCTGCAAACGCTTTTCCGCTTCCTTTTTCTTTGTCGGCTGCAGGCGTTTTTTCCTCATCAATCAGTTCGATGGCATCGCTTATTTCTCCGCTCTCCTTTTCTTCGCTTTTTTTCTCTTCCAGCATTCGCTGCATTTTCGCTTGCTTCTGAATCAGTCCTTTTTTCCGCTGGCGGTAATTCTCGATAAATTGCTGGGCTTCTTCAGGAATGGCATCGTCGATTTCCAGCACGGAGAGCAGTTCAATTTGCGAGAGCAAAATTTGCCGCAGCCGATTAATGAACGATTCTTTCTGCGTGCGCAGCATGCTCACCTCGTCGCGCATCTGGCGCGCTTGCTTGCGGGCATTCTCGATAATTTCCATGGCTTTCAGTTCGGCTTCCTTAATAATCAAATCGGCCTGTCGGCGACTACTCTCTTCGGATTGTTTCTTCACTTCCTGAACATTCAGCAACGTCTCCCGCAGCGTCTTCTCGGTCTCCTGGTAATCGGCCAATTTGGTACGCAGTTCCACCAGTTGCTGATTCACCTGTTTATTCTCCTCCAGCAACCGTTCGTATTCCTCAGCCACCATCTCTAAAAATGTCTGTACCTCAATAGGATCGAACCCCCGCAGGGTTTTGCGAAACTCTTGTTTACGAATATCGAGTGGAGTTAACTTCAATTGGGCCCCCAAAATTTTTGGATTTATTAAAGATACATATTAACGTCATAAATCGTTAAATCTTAACCAAATTCCGGCCGAATAGAAAGCTTTTTCCTGAAAAAAACGGGAATTTTGTAATCGTATTTTCCACCGTAAACAGGAACAGCCTGACCCGAACCTCTCAGTACTGTCGCGGTCCGAAAATTGCTGTTCCGATCCGCACCATGTTCGAGCCCTCCTCAATGGCGATCTCGAAATCGGAACTCATTCCCATGGAGAGGTATTTCATTTCCACACCGGAGATTTGCAGGCGCCGGATTTCCTCCGCCAGATTCCGCAGGGTGGTAAAACAGCGTCGAACGGCGGGGACATCGTCGCTGAAAACGCCAATGGTCATTAACCCCAGAATTTTCAAATGGGGCAACGCGGCCACCTGTTCCACCAGTTCAATTGCCCGGCCGGGTTCCACTCCAAACTTGGTCTCTTCGCCGGAGGTGTTCACTTCCACCAGAATCGGCATCTCCACCCCCAGTTTTCCGCAGCGCTTACTGATTTCTTCCGCCAGATGAAGGGAGTCCACCGATTGAATCAGATCGAACAACTTTACAGCGTATTTCACCTTATTGGTTTGTAGATGACCCACCAGATGCCATTCTACCGGTTCCACCTGCTCTTTTTTCTCGCGGGCTTCCTGCACCCGATTCTCCCCGATGCTGCGCACGCCGGCTCGGATGGCTTCGTTGATTCGCTCCGGCGGAACCGTTTTGGTTACCGCCACCAGCCGAATTTCTTCCGGTTGACGCCCGCTTCTCACGGCGGCCCGGGCAATACGTTCCCTAACCCGCTTCAAATTTTCTGCCACATCGCTCATGGCGAATCCACCTGATGCTTGGTTAATCCATACCCGATTTATCTGCCTTCGGTTTCCCTTCGATGCCCTCCCTGTTTCCGGGAAATAATATCACTTTTTCTCACCGTTTCTGTTCCGGAGGCGGTTGGAAACCGAAAGAGCGCTCTCCACCTACATTACCATGAAACTTAATTTCGCCGTATTGGGCCTCGTAACGGGCAATGTTGTCCTGCAAGGCTTTCAGCAACCCTTTGGCATGTTGGGGAGTCATGATAATGCGCGCGTACACCCGCGCCTTGGGCACTCCCGGCATGACCCGGGTAAAATCAATTACAAATTCCGCCGGGGAATGGGTAATCACCGCCAGATTAGAATATATTCCCTCCGCTTGCTCTGGAGGTAATTCAATGTTAATTTGTTGAGACTGAGGAACAACTTTTTCCTGTGACATGAGCGCTTCCTTTATTGAGAATGAAAGTTTGTTTCTAAAATTAAACAAAAAATATACTTAAAATTCCAAAATATGTCAAGAAAACTCTATTTTGGCAGTTAACTGGCTCATGGCGAAAATTCCCGAATATATCATTGACCGTGTCCGCACCTCGGTCGATATTGTGGGAGTGATCTCCCGGTACGTTTCCCTGAAAAAAGCGGGTCGAAACTACAAAGGGCTCTGTCCGTTTCACACCGAGAAAACCCCTTCGTTCATCGTCAGTCCGGAGAAACAAATTTACCATTGCTTTGGATGCGGAGCCGGAGGGAATGTGTTTAATTTTCTGATGCAATACGAAAAGATTTCCTTTTTCGAAGCGCTCAAACTGCTGGCCGAGGAAGCAGGGATTCAACTGCCTCAAACCCGGGAGTCCCGGGAACAAGTAAGCGAATACGACCGCCTGTACGAAATCAACCTGTTCGCCGCCGAGGTGTATCACCGGCTGCTACAGGAAAACTACACTGAGTTGCAACCTTATCTGAGCGGGAGGGGAATTTCTTCGGAAATGATTAAACTGCTGAAGCTGGGCTACGCCCCCGGCGGGTGGGACACGCTGTTGAAAGCCGCACAAAAATCCCGGAAAGATTTGCGTCTTTTGCTAAAAGTGGGACTCCTAACCTACAGCGACAAAAATCCCGAACGAAAATACGATCGCTTTCGCCAGCGTCTCATCTTTCCTATTTTCAACGTTTCCGGACGGGTGGTGGCGTTCGGTGGCAGAGACCTCTCCGGCCAACCGGACACGCCCAAATACATCAATTCGCCGGAATCGCCCATTTACAACAAAAGCGACGTTCTGTACGGACTACATCTTTCCAAGGATTGGATCCGCCAGGAAGGATTTGCTGTTTTTGTGGAAGGTTACATGGACTTCCTGCAGTTGTTTCAACAAGGGGTGAAGAACGTGGTTGCCACCAGCGGTACCGCCCTCACCGAACAACACAGCGCCCTGATCCGGCGCTACACCCGGCGAGTGATTCTCTGCTACGATTCGGATACCGCCGGGGTCACGGCAGCCCTGCGGGGCGGACAAATTCTCTTCCAGAACAACCTGGACGTGCAGGTGCTGCTGCTGCCGGAAGGAG
>JAJRXE010000527.1 GCA_024276455.1 Calditrichota bacterium | reverse complement strand
AGGCGGATTTGCTTCACCTCTTCCAGACCCGGATTGGTGAATTTTTGCCCCGGCACCAGTTCTAAAATATCGCCCAGGCTGCTGGCTTGAATGTGCTCGATCTCTCCGGTGGTAATTTTCGTCGTGGTGGCTGGCTTCTCGGGCAACAAATCCCGCTCTGCGGTTACTTCAATCCCCCCGATGTAATATTTTTCTCCTTCCCGGGGACTCTTCTGGAGGAATATCTCTTTGTAGGTGGTTTCTCCGGCAATTACCGGCAGGTCCAGCACAATGGTGCGGCCGTATCCGGGAAACTGGAGAATCAGGGTGTAAGTCCCGGCTTCGAGACCGACGAATTCGAATTCCCCTTTTTCATTTGTGCGGGTGGTTTGCGGAGTGCCGGAGATTTTTACCAGGACATCCGCCAGCGGACGGTTTGAGGTCACGTCGCGCACCTTTCCCGCCAGTGTGCCGGCGGTCTGGGCGGCACTCCTGTCGAAGCAGCCGAACAGTAAAAGAAAACTAAACGCTCTTAGAAAAATATTTCGAAACAGCTGTTTCATGAGTTAAGAAGTTTCTCTCTGCCAGTGAGCGGCCTCCCCAGTTTCTTCAGGCACAATGGGGGTCGATTCTGATGAAAAATATTATGTGTTCAAGTCTTCAATACCCATATCTTGTAATTAAACAACCAAGAAGCGAATTTCTTGCTTTCTTTTTACAAAACGTTGAAAATTTTCCAGAAATCCGGTTCGGGTGTTCGTTTTTGCTAAAAAGGAATAATTTTCCGGCGCAAGTATTCTTTTAAAAAATTGTTGAAGCAATAGAAGACAGGAAACTTGGCACCAAAATTAAGGAAGGGAGATTAATGAAGCTAACCGAAAAACCGCGGATTGTTTTACAATTGATTATTTTAGCGCTGGTGGGATGGGTGGTGTGGCAAAGCACCGATCCGGAAGCGTATTGCCCGCTGGGCGGACTGCTTTCCATTGGGAGCCGTTTTGTGAACGGGGCATCGTCCTGCCAGATGGGGGAGGCTCAAATGTTCATGGGCATTGCCCTGGTGGTGGCCGTGTTGCTGGTGGGAAAATTGTTCTGTTCCCACATTTGTACCATTGGTACCGTCACGGAATGGTTGGGTCGCCTGGGACGCAAGCTGCACATTCAGGTACGCCAGATGCCCAATTGGTTGGATCGCTCGCTTCGTTTGCTGAAGTACGCCATTTTACTGCCGGTGCTTTATTACACCGCGACTTCCAGCGAATTGTTTTGTAAAACCTTTGAACCGTATTATGTGGCGACTACCGGTTTCGGCGCGGACACCGTGTTTCTCTGGTCGCTGGCCGCCCTGGTGGTCACGATCCTGGGGTCTTTAATTGTGCGACAGTTCTGGTGCAAATATCTGTGTCCCTTGGGCGCCCTGAGCAATTTGGCAGCGGTGGGCGTATTTTCCATCAGCACCCTGTTGATTTATTTGGGATTGCTGAAGTTAGGGGTTGACCTCTCGGTGTTCTGGCTTTTCCTCACCTGGGTTGTGGGAGGCGCGGTAATTGAATTCCTGCCTCAGAAGTTTATTATTACCCCGCTCATGCGGATTAAACGGAATCCGGAAACCTGCACGAATTGCAAATTGTGCGACAAGGCCTGCCCGTACGATATTCCGGTGTCGCAAATGAAGACGGTGGACCATATTGATTGCACCATGTGTGCGGATTGTGTGGTGGCCTGTCCGGTACCGGACACTTTGACGATTAATAAACGAAATTGGCGCTGGGTGCCCGCGGTGGCTACGGTAGTGCTCATTGCCCTGGCTTACGGATTTACCACCCGCTACGAAATCACCACCCTTTCCGAGCGCTGGGGGGTCTCCGAGGCAAAAACCGGTTTAACCCGCTACGAAATGATTATTAAGAATGTGAAATGTTACGGAACCTCCATGGGATTGCTCCGGAAAGTCAAACACCTGAAAGGGTTGCACGGTGTGGACACCTATGCCAAATCGCACCGGGTGATTTTTTACTACGATTCAACCAAATTGAACGAGTTCCAGATTCGCAAAGCTGTTTTTACTCCTTACCGCAGTAAAGTCCGGATTTTTAAGGAGTACACTCCCCGGGAGCTGGAAGTCGCCTATTTCGGGATCAACCATCTGGAAGACCAGGTGGACAATACCAACCTCATTCGAGCGTTGCGGCAGTCTAAATACGTATTTGGTCTGGAATCGCAGTTTGGCGAACCGGTGAAAGTACTGATTTACTACGATCCGGAAAAAATCTCCCCCAAGGAGATTGTAAAGCTCATCGAAACTCCGGAAATTACTTACCAGTTGCGCAACGGGGAAAAGGAAACCGCCCGGTTAAATTTCGAAGTTGCAGATGGGCCCCGGGTGCTAAGCAAAGTGTCGGTGGAAACGTTCCTGAAACATATTTTCCCCGCGTATGTCCGCAAATTTAAAGAATACCGAAAATACCAACCTGCGGACATTCGGGTGTACGAAATTGGAATGCCTGGAGTAGACAATTTCCTGTTACGGCGTTATTTGCCCCACCTTACCAGCCATCTGTCCCAGCATGACGGTATTCTGGGATTGGAAACCTTTTACACCGACCGTCCGGTGGGCTGGATCTATTTTGATCCGGCGCAAATCGACACTGCCCGCATCCGGAAGCTGCTTACCGTTCCGGAATTGCAGGTGAAATACACCAACGGCGAGATCAAACCGTTGAAAAATCCTTTCCGGGTAGAAGGAAAGGGAAAAATTGTAACGGTTGACCAGGTGAAACAGGAAAAGGAACAGTTGAAGAAACAATTAACCTATCTGGGTGCCTTACACGGGGAATCGAGTTGAAAGTAGGTAATAAAAAATAGAAAAGGGGGGACATCGATTTGGAAAAATCGTTTGTCTCCCTTATTTTAATTGAATTACAATCGGGTTGATTTCGTAAAAACGAGAAGAGGAAAGATGAGGAGAACCGGATTTCGAAGATGGGGAGTGGGAGTGTTTCTCCTGTTCCTGCTGGGCTGGCTACCCGGACGGTCGCAGGCCGCCGTGGAAATAAGAGAACGGCTGGAAAAATTCCCCACCGCCGTGGCCATTTTTGTGGATCGAGCCACTTACGAAGACATCTCTCCGGCGGTGAACGCCTACTGGCGGTCCATGAGTCGAGAAGGATTGGGAGCTTACCTGGTCATCGATCGATGGAGGAACCCGGAAGCGGTTCGTCAAATGGTGTTGGAATTGTATCGCCAGAAACCGGTGCTGGAAGGAATTGTACTGATTGGCGATATTCCCATTCCCATGGTTCGGGATGCTCAGCATTTGACTTCGGCCTTCAAAATGAACCAGGAGCGCTTCCCCTGGCAGAGAAGTTCGGTGCCTTCCGATCGGTTTTACGACGATTTCGATTTAAAATTCAAATTTTTGAAACAGGACAGCGCCAATCCACTGCTTTTTTACTATTCGCTTTTGCCGGATTCTCCCCAAAAAATTCAGCGAGAGATTTACAGCGCCCGGATTTACCTGCCTGCCGGGGTGCCGGAGCGAAATGAGCGGATTGCCGACTATTTGATTCGGGTCTGCCGTCAGAAACAGCGGCAGAATCCCCTGGACAATGTGTTGGTCATGACTGGGCATGGCTACATTTCGGAATCGCTGATTGCCTGGACGGACGAAAAAATGGCTTTGCGCGAACAGTTGCCGCGTCTGTTT
>JAJRXE010000526.1 GCA_024276455.1 Calditrichota bacterium | reverse complement strand
CCTAACCAAGCTGCCCGATCGTTTGCCATAACAGAAACATTCCCAACCCAATTACCACCAGCGCTCCCAGTACGGGCAGGAAACGAAGGCGGCGATCGTCCAGCCGCCCTTCCAGCATATTGCCGGAATGGATGACCACAATCCCCAGCGCAATGAGCACCGAAGCCAGTCCCAGACTGAACACGGAGATAATGGCCAATCCCAGGGCAATTTTTTGCAGGGAAATAGCCAGCAGCAGAATCACCAGCGCTTTGGGACAGGGCACAATCCCGCCGGAAATTCCCAGCACAATATTTTCCCAGAGCGATAATCGGCGATCGAAATGGTGATGGTGGTGATGGTCGTACTGGTGCCCCGGGGAAAGGAACGCTTCCCCCGGATGGGAATGCCCGGAATCCACCGGACGAAAAGGGCTGTGTGCATGTTCTTCCTTATTCGGGTGAAACAACTGTTTCTGCCCCTGCTTTTTCAACCGGTTTTCTCCTTTACGGAAAATGCGCCAGCGGCTGATCAGCAACCAGAGGCCAATCAGTACTATGAGCAAACCTGAGCCCAGACTAAAATACAGGCTGACCGTACCGGGTACAAAGAAATCTTCCAACCAGAGAGCCACCAGCCCCAGGACGACTACGCTGAAGACGTGGGAAATCGTGATGGCAAAGCCAAGCACCAGCACATCCCGGATCCGCCCGGAGGTGCCAACCAAATAGGCGGCCATTAGAGATTTGCCGTGCCCGGGTCCCAGGGCATGAATGGCTCCTAATACAAAGGCCACCCCAAGGAGCAGAAAAATACTCCCGGGAGAAAGATATTCCAGATAAATAGCCTGTTTTAATGCATCATAATTCATTATTTTACCCCGAATAACGGGAATTTACTCCAATAAATCCAAATGTCTGCATCTCCCCGCACCGATGGAGGGCATAGGGACATAAACATAAGAGTTTCCAATCTTCCAATCTTTTAATCTTCCAATCTTTCAATTCCCACTCACTCCCGCACCAGCTCCACCCGGAAATGGGGAATCTGGTCCTGACGCAGTTTTTTGATGTTCTGGTCGTAGAACACCCCGTAAATGTAAACTGACTTTTTGTCCTTGCGAATGCGACCGGGAAAGGTGCGGGTAAACCGAATGGAACGGCTGCCGTAGAGCGCAATTTGCAGATATCGCCCGATGCGCGCCTCCTGCTCATCGGTGAATGCCACGTAACGCTTAGCCAGTTTCACGAAATGATCGCCCACCAGAAAAAAGAAACGGGGATCGAATTCCAATTGGCTTTGCGCTACAGGAAGATCGAAATCTTCCACCCGGAAATGCACCCGGACTTTCAACGGTGCTAAAAGGGAATCCTGCAGAATACCCGGCAAAATCAGGGAATCGATGTAAGCCGGGTAACGGCGTCCGTTAATTTTAATGTAAGCCCGGGGATATTGCTCCCGAAAAGTTTTGAGAAACAATTTCACGAAGCGTTCCACTTCCGTCCGGTTCAAGCGATAGTCCCCATTGGTATCGATCAGGTTGCGAACATGGGGCGCAATTTGTCCCTGATAAGTGGCCCGGTACTCAATCTGCATTCGCCGCGGTCCCAGAGTAATGCGAATGTCATCGCGCATCTCTTCGTTGGATTTGCCGAAAATGTACCCGTGTGCAGCGAGCTGCGCTGCGGCACCCAAAACCAGCAAAAGGGCCATTCCCTTCCACAATGTTTTAACCGCTCTATTCATTATTTCAAGAACACCATTTTTCTAAAAGCAACCTGTCCCTTACCGGTGCGCAAGAGGCAGTAATACACCCCACCGGCCACTTCGTTACCGCGGCCATCTTTTCCGTCCCAGTACCAGCGATGGACTCCCGGCGGAAGAACTGTGTTTTCGACCTCCACGACCTTTTGTCCCAGCACATTGTAAATGGTCAGGCGCACCGATTGGGAGGTCTTCAGGGAGTACTCAATCATCGTTCCGTTGTTAAAGGGATTGGGGTAGTTGAAAATTTCCAGGCGAGCAGGAAGTTCCATCCTCTCCCGCTGCACCACCGGACTCACCCCGGGCGGCTGAGGTATCACAAACGGATCGCCCAGAAACGTTAAACCGTAATACCAGCCTTTCATTTCCGGCGAGAAACCGTATTTCCCCACATACTGAAAGGTCCGCAAGAACGCTTCTCCCCAGGATATTCCCTCGGCCAGTTGCTCGTAAAAATAATCGTACTGCAACATTCCCCCGCTGTGGGTGGTGCCAATGGCATCAATGCCTCCTTTTGTTTGCAGGGTGTAAATGGCCCCACAGTTCAAATCTTCCACGTAACGGCAATTTCCGCAAGCAAACAAATTGAAAAAATTCGCGTTCGTGTGAGCGGGCAAAATCTGATAATTGTAAAACGGGTCCCAGTCGGTGTAATGGTTTACCCGAAAACTGTGCCCCTGCGGCCAGGAATGGACCCAGACGTGAATCAGGCTGAAGTGGTCGTCCAGGCGGTCCTCGTAGGTCGCTGCCGAGGTCAACTCCTGATCGGAAATGGAGAGCACTTCGGGGTACACCTGGTTGATGTAATTATTGGCCAGCATGTCACCCCACTCGTGCCAGTCGTCGTCCGGGAAAGCCAGGGCCCGGAAATTCTGGCGAATTCCCCCCAGATCGTATCGATATTGGTGCAATTTCTCCAGATAAAAATTGACCACCTCTTCCGCCGGCCCCATTCCCGGCGTGGGGGTAATCCGCCCCACCACAATTTCCGGCATCTCGGTGTGACGCGGAAAACTGGCATAATGGGTATCGTAGATACCGTCGCTGCCTTCCACCAACCCCAGACTGTCCACGTAGTGGAAATTGTCTTCCCAGATTCCGTCCAGATCCATGAAGAAAAGATCGCAGGGGAATTCCTGATAATCTTCGCCATTTTCATTACAATATTGAAACCAGGGCACCGGAAAATCCCCGATCAGCAGGGCTCCGCGTAGTCCTGCGATGGAACGCAAGGTATCCCGCAGGGCTTCCGGCGAAGCGAACTGGGTGGAATACACCACCACCTGCGCCCCTTCGTTTTCCCAGTCTCCAATCAGAGTAAAAAGCCGGCTTTGAATGGCAGCATACAACTCCGGTTGTACCAGAATGGCGCGCACTTCCGGCAGCCGCGACTCTTCTTTGACCTCCAGAGAATGACCGCTTGTCATCCCTGTGCTCAGGTCTTTGCTAAACAAGAGGTACCCATAGAGCTGCGTGGTGTCGATTGTCTGATCCACAAAAACGGAATCCACGATGTCCTGAGCAATCTTGCGAAATTGGCCCCGCGGCAAATGGTAAGCCAGGGTATCGAACAAATTTCTTCGGTAAATGGTGTAACTAAGACCCGGACGTTTTTCCCAGCTTAGCCGGTTCCCCGTTCCTTCTCGAACGAGCCGAATGTTTTCCGGAGGACGTGGAATGGCCTTCTCTTTGAGGTACAACGTTTTTGGAAAAGACGGGGGTAAGGGAATCGCCGGAACAGAATCGGTCAGCGTTCCCTGCTGATATCCGCTTTGAGTGGTGTAACAGGTAAACACCACCGTGAACGAATCGCCCGGCGCAATGGGAGGATCGGTAAAATTTCCCAACTCGATTCCGAACCACCCCAAACCGGTAATATTCGGATCGCTCGCCATCCAGCGAGGCGCTTCGTCGGTTAAAATCTGTTCATCATTCCCGTTTAAATAAACAATGAAGGTAGCCTCGGGAGGCACCTCTTCGCAAATACTCAAATCCTGATGCAGAACCAGCGCTTTGTAATAGGCGTAATCCTGTCCATAGGTGAATGAGTCCGTTGACACGATTTGAAAATCCGGCGACCGGTAAACAACCCGCGCCTCTTTTAAATGGTGACGCGCCTCCCACTGCGCCTTCCACTCCCGGTAGGACAGGGGTTTTTCATTCCCCGGCGAAACCCAGCGGGTGCGGATGGGAAAAGAAGACTGAGCGGGCAATCCCCCAAAAACGCCCAGATCAAAAAAAAGGAGAAGAGTCAATAAAAACCATTTGTGTTTCATTTTTTGACGTCCATCTGTGTATTTTTATTTCAAAAAGAGCAATTTACGAAACGCCACCTTTCCGCCGCCCTCCAGGCGAAGAACGTAAATTCCGCTGGGTACCTGCCGATTCCGGGCATCTTTTCCGTTCCAGGTCACGGTGTGCTCACCGCCCGAGAAAAAACGGTCGGCCAGGGTAACGACACGGCTTCCCCGAAGGTCAAAAATTTCCAGCCGTACCCGACCAGCCTGCGCCAACCGAAAAAGAATTCGGGTAGAACCATTAAACGGATTGGGATAGTTACCCACCAGCGCGGTTCGGGTCATCGCATTCCGGGGTTCTTCGTCCACACCGGTGGCGGGGAGAATGAACCAGTCTGTCACTTTCAACGGGTAAACCGCCGCAAGGGAATCGCCCGACCAGTACGCCACATTAAAATCGCAAATGTCGATGAAGCGGTACCCCACGCTGTCGCCTTTCGCCACCCGTACGAATAACACTGCATTGGTGCCCACTACCTGGGGATGTTCGCTGTAAACGGTCGAAAAAGGGTGTGCCACCGAAATGCCCCCGGCGTACAGCGTGTCTGTTACATGGGGGAACTGGTACTGGCCCGACTTGTCGGTGCGACCCCGAAATTTCGGCACATTGGGGATGACGTTGTCCTGCATCTGGTACACCCACACGTCGGCATTTTTCACCGCTGTGCCATTCGGGTATTGTATCAGAAAAGCATTTTCCCGGGGCACATCGGCCAGATATTCACCGAAGAAGCCCCGCCGCTTCCCCCGATTGCGTTGCAACGCGCCGGCGGAATGATCGGAGAAACCCGCCTGGAAATTGCTGTGCATCAGAAAAGCGTTGCGGCTGCAGTAATACAATACATCCCAGCGTACCGGCCGCAGGGGCGGTTTTTGCCCGGTGCGCGGTTCAATCACCTGCAACTCGCTCTCCTGAACATCCATGTTGTAGAGGTCAATCAATCCCAACTGGTGACCCAACTCGTGGAGCAACGCCCAGTCCATTCCCTCGTTCTGCCCGATTACTACATTCCGGAAATAATTCAGTGCCTCGGCATCGCCGGTAAATCCCCACTGACCGTCCCACAGCTCCGAAGGCAAGGCATGGGTGCCGTAATCCGGCAGGGTGCCGTCCGGATAGTAGCTGACCGTGTCCAGGTACACAAACTCCGTTACTCCCCGGGAGGTGGTCGTCGGGTACACCGCCTGCCGAAAAAAACAGCGCATCTGCGCCAGCTGCACCTGCGCCCAATCTTCAAAACTGTAAGAACCCAGCGGATTGGGGGTATTCTCGAAGAGTTCGCGTAAACTCTCTTCCACGTAAAAATGAAAGGACAGGGCATTCGAGCGGATTTGCACCCGGTTATTTTCGAAAGAGACTTCCTGGTAACTTTCCAGGGGAATTACCTTGCATTCAATCATTTGTCCCCGGGTGCTGTCGTAGGGCCAGAGGAGGGAAGAATAAACCCGCTGGCGGGGAAACAACGGCGGAAACGATTCCGTCTGAACCAGCACCGAATCCACCCACCATTCCACCCGGAATTCCCCCGCTTCTCCGCCGCCGCTGTTGCGAATTACGGCCGTGTAGGTGAGCGGTTCACCGTGCCGGGGGTAGTGCTGAAGGTGCTCCGTACCGGGTTTCAGGTGAGGGTTGTAACCGGGCGGTGGGCCGTATTCCACCTGAAAACGAGGGTACCGCGGAGTACGGGAGATGTACAGGACATCCAGGTCCGGCAGCCCACCTGCAAAAGGTTCGGCCACCACCTCCGCCACTGGCGAAGGATGCCCCTCGATGTGGTAAAAATTCAGCGCTGTAACCCGGTAAAAATAGCGTTCGCCCCGCACCACGGTGGTATCCAGGAAGAAGGTATTTTCCGTCTGACCCAGATAATGGGCTGAATCAATCGGGACGGAAGAGTTCCGGGATCGGTAAATCCGGAAGGAAATCCCGCTGGTGTCTGCCGGATACTGGTAGGTAACGGCAAGCGTCAGGGGATCTTCGCCGGAGACCGCCGCCTCCACCTGCTCCGGTGCGGGAGGGAAATCGACCACCTCGTCGGAATGCGGTCCAAACACCCCATCGCGCACCGGAATCACCAGGTACCCATGCCCCGGTCCGCCGACCAAACTGTCCACCCAGCTTCCGGAGCGCACTCCTTCGGCCACTTTCCAGTACAGCATGCGCGGTCTGCCGCCAACCACCGTATCGGGCAACAGGCGCCGATACACCCGATATGCCACCCCGGCTGAAGCATTCCAGCGGATTTCCCGGAATCCCCGGGCGGTAAAAGCAAGCTCGATGTGGGAAGGTTTGGGAGGAAAAGCAGCTGGTTGTAAGGTTAATGTGGTCGGGAAATAGTACCAGGGAATCCCGCTAACCCGACTGCGCAGGGTTCCCTGCTGACCGGTTTCCTGACAGATAAAGCGAATGAAAACCGAATCACCCACCTGCAAAGAGGGTTGAGAGAAATTCCCCAGTTCCACCCCAAAGACCCCCAGGCCATTAATATTCGGATCCGCATTCGTTTCCCAGCGGGGTGCATTCTCAACCAGGATGCGATCGTCGGTGTTGTTCACATACACCACGAAAGAGGTTAACGGGGGAACGTGCTCGCAAAATTCGCCTTCGGAATGACGAACAAAGTTTTTATAATAAACGGAGATGGCCTCGCCGTCGTCGCCGGAAATTCCGACGGACAAACAGATGAAAAAAATAATTCCCATCATCCAGATCGATTTCATTAATCGAGTAACTCATCTTTGTTTTAATCCACGATTTCCATCTCGTTGCACCGGATTTAATGGTAGCCGATTCCGATTCCAAAGCGGTGAGTGCCGCCCAGCAGACTAAAATCGTTGTAGGAATAATCGAAACGCAATTGGTAATTCGAAATTTTCCACTGGAGTCCGCCGCCGAAGGAATAACGAATGACCTCGTGGTTCAAATGGTAACCGGCGCGTAAAAACAGGGTCTTGCGCCAATTCCATTCCGTTCCCAGTAACCCCAGCGGCTGACCATCGTTCGGTTTCACCGCAGCAAAGCTAACCAGCAGGTTGGAAGATTCATTTTGCCACGCGTTCATGGACATACCGAACTGAAAGTTGGTAGGCAACGGGTAGGATTCGTTGACGTATTTAACTTCGGAGCCGAAATTGGCAATTTTCATCCCGAAGCGAAAATTCCGAAAATGGGTCACGTACAGAATGGCAATGTCCACCGCTACCGCATCGGCGCTGAATTTATCGTACAACTTCATGTAAACGTAGCTAAAATTACCGCCCAGGGTAACCTGGTCTGTTAAATGGCGGGCGTAAGACAGGGCAAAACGGTAATTCCCGGAATAGAACGTTTCGCCGGTACCGTCCGGTTGCAGCGGGGTGCGCACTTCCATTTCGTCGGTGTACAGGGCGGTTACCGAAAGACCAAACGTCCCGATCAATCCGAAATTTTTCGCAATGGCGGCAAACTCGTGACTGATGCCAGCAAACCACTGGGTATGACTGAACACCAGATCCAGGTTGGGAATTCGCGCCAGGGCAGCCGGATTGTAGAACGCCGCTTCTGCCCCGGTGGTAGCGGAAATGAGCGAACCGCCCATGGCGGAAGCCCGAGGACTGACATCGATCTTCAAAAACTGGGCATCCGTGCTTCCCGGACGCTGATACTGTGCAAACAAGCATAAGGGAATCAAAATCGCCAGCATAATTGTTTTTTTCAACATCGCCAATTCCTGCTTATTGTGACCAACGTTTCAATAATAACCAATTTTAATTATTTAATAATTACAAACTTCCCCACCTGCACTTCGCCGG
>JAJRXE010000525.1 GCA_024276455.1 Calditrichota bacterium | reverse complement strand
TGAAAAAAAATACTCTCGGATTTTTTGGCTCCCTTTCGCGAAATTTTGCGGGCAACTCCCTCCGACTCTGGTTACAGGTTAGCCCCGGCTTTCAAGCCGGGGATTGGGGGAGCACCCAAATTCTGTTCCCGAGGCCGTTTACGGCCTTCCATCCCTCCCACCTGGGAGGGACGACGTGATTACCGGTAAGGAGAAAATAACGAATCGCCATCTCCGGCGATCCACGCTTCCTGCAAATGGGAAACAAAAAAATCCCCTCCCAACCGGAAGGGGATTTTTGTTTTCGAGTGTTTTTTAGAGGGGAGGCTAAAACACCTTTTCGCCCGCCTGGATGATTTTGTAAAAGCTGTCCGCCTTAAGGCAGGCGCCGCCCACCAGGGCACCGTCGATATCGGGTTGGGCCAGCAGACCTTCGGCATTCTCCGGCTTCACGCTGCCGCCGTACAAAATGGTCACCGTCTCGCCGACGTTGTCCTCAATCAGAGCGTCCAGAATGTCGCGGATGAAGGCATGGACCTCCTCTGCCTGCTCCGGTGTGGCGTTCTTGCCGGTCCCAATGGCCCACACCGGCTCATAAGCAATGACAATGTTCTTCAACTCTGCCGGGGTGATGCCTTTCAGGCCCCATTCCACCTGGTTCCCCACGATATCCTTGGTCAGGTTCTGCTCCCGTTCTTCCAGGGTTTCGCCCACGCAAAAAATTACTTTCAGCTTGTTCTGCAGGGCCAGGCGGATTTTCTTATTAATGGTGTTCTCGTCTTCTTTAAAATATTTGCGCCGCTCGCTGTGGCCGATAATCACCCAGCGGGCACCAGCGCTTTTAATCATTTTGGCGGAAATTTCCCCGGTGTAAGCCCCTTCCTCTTCCCAGAAGATGTTCTGAGCGCCTAATTCCAGGGAGCTGTATTTAATTACCTCGCTCACCACCGATAGGGCCGTGAACGGTGGACAGATGATTACTTTGCTTTTTTGGGGCGGATTCTTTTCCAGCTTTTTACGCAACTGCTCGGCCAACCGGATGGCTTCGGGATTGGTTTTGTGCATTTTCCAGTTGCCGGCAATGATTTTCTTTCTCATGAATAAACTCCTTAACCGTTTAGTCCGTTTTATTTCTTGCGGGTCAGGGCAGCCACCCCGGGCAGCTCTTTACCTTCCAGGAATTCCAGCGAAGCGCCGCCTCCGGTGGACACGTGGCTCAGCTTGTCCTGCAGCCCGAATTTCTTTACCGCTGCAGCGGAATCCCCACCGCCCACGATGGTGGTAGCGCCTTTGGCGGTGATTTCCGCCAGGTAGCGGGCAATCTCTTCGGTTCCTTTGGCAAAAGCGGGAATCTCGAACACACCCATCGGACCGTTCCACACCACCGTGCGAGCCTTCTCCAGCACCTTCTTGAATTGCTCGATGGTCCGGGGACCGATGTCCACCCCCAGCCAGTCTGCGGGAATTTCATCCACCGAAACGACCCGGGTGTTGGCGCCTTCTTCGAACTTATCTGCTACCAGCACGTCCACCGGCAGGGTAAATTTGCAACGGCTCTGCTCGGCTTTGGAGAGAATCTCTTTGGCCATTTCCAGGCGGTCTTCTTCTAACAGCGATTTACCGATTTCCTTTCCCTGTGCCTTGAAGAAGGTGAAGATCATGCCGCCGCCAATGAGCAATTCGTCGGCTTTATTCATCAAATTGTTAATCACGTCAATCTTACCGGAAATTTTGGCGCCGCCCAGAATGGTCACGAAAGGCCGTTCGGGATTTTCCAGCGCCTTGCCCAGGTAGCGGAGCTCTTTTTCCATCAGGTAGCCGGCGGCGCACTGGTCGAAATATTGGGTCACGCCCACGGTGGAAGCATGGGCCCGGTGGGCGGTGCCAAAGGCATCGTTCACGTACAGGTCGCAGCCTTCGGCCAGAGCGCGGGCAAACTCCGGATCGTTGGC
>JAJRXE010000524.1 GCA_024276455.1 Calditrichota bacterium | reverse complement strand
CGAGGGAGGTAAAAACGGGCGAGAAACCGGCCTTTTGAATCAGATGAATCCGTTTAATACACGGAATTTCAAGAAAAGGAGGGGTGACGTTGTCGCGAGTCATCAGTGTTCACGAATATCATTTAAAACCCGGGGTCGATCCGGCGGCGTTTGAGGCCGCTCTTGCACGGGCAAAAAACAGCGGATTGCTGCAACTTCCGGGGCTGGAGAGGGTACACTTTGTAAAAGGGCTCCGTGGAAAGCGCCGGGGGCAATATGCCGCCATCTGGATTTACCGCAGCCGGGAAGAGTGGGAAAAGCTGTGGGGAAAGGTGGACCGACCCATCCCACCGGAACACTACCCGGAAAACTGGAAAAAATGGGAGCAGGAGATCCTGGCGCCATTTTTAGATCGCGATCCGGACAAAATAGATTTTACTTCCTATGAAGAATTGTAAATTGGCGCCGGAGCAAGGAGAACCCTGTGCTGGTTGGTTGCAAGAAAATGCTTTCCTGCCCGGCAAGATTCCCCTAAATTGAGCCTCGGGAAGAATTGGTGGGCAATATGAAATATGCAGACATCACTTTTAACGATCGAAATCCGGTGAAGCGGCGTTTGCAACGGATTCGCCTCGACCACGCCCTGAAGGTTCTGGAAGAATTACCGCCGGAGTTTGCGGGTCGGGTGCTGGATTTTGGTGCCGGGAATGGGGAATTGGCCCGCCAGATTTTCCGACGTTTTCCAGAGGCGACGGTGGTGGCGTACGAACCGGTTCCGGAGTTAAATCGGGAAGCGCAGGAGCATCTGCAGGGGGTGCCGGGCGTACAGGTGGTCGGAGACATCAGCGAATTAAAACCCGCCTCTTTCGATTTCATTTTTGCCCTGGAAGTATTTGAACATTTGCCAGCCGGTCCGTTTGAGAAAGCGCTGGATGAGATTTCCGGTCTGGCAAGGGCAGATGCGTATCTGGTGTTTGGGGTACCGAACGAATTATTTCTTCCTGCCCTGGTGAAGGGACTGTTCCGTTTTACCCGGCGTTACGGCGAGGTGGACGCGGTGCCCGGAAATATTTTACGTGCCACCCTGGGGCAGCCACCCCAGGAACGTCCGGTTAAAGAAATCGCTCCCGGAATGCCGTACATTGTCCGACACATGGGATTCGACTATCGCCATTTTCGGGAGATCCTGAAGGAGCGCTTTCAAATAGAGGAAATTTACGGCAGTCCGTTCCCCGGGCTTCCCCCGGCCTTTAATTTTGAAGTGTATTTTCTTTGTCGGAAACCTTGATTTTAGGTGGGCCAACTTTTCTGGTAGCATGTTGGGACTTTACAAGCACTCTCTGTTTTTTAATGGTTTTCAAATATCTTTCCCACGGACCATTCTGTTTCTCAGTAATGTAAAAATGGGGATTCTCCAGGTCCGGAAAATCCCCTTCCCAGAAATCCTCCCTTGCTAAATTAGAACGAAAAATTGAATCCAAGAAAAATCCGGTTTTCAGTAATATCCTCTAACGTACCGCCGGGAGTGTACGAGTCTTCGGTTTGCCGTTTCCATTTGCCGCGCAGGAAGGTTAAATCCAGCCTGGATTGAGGGGCGATTTTGAATCCAATGCCGGCCGTGTAATACACCCGGTTCATTTCTTCTACCGCGTCTTTTAGCGGACTGGGGTACACAGCGTATCCGCCTCGCAGATAAAGGTTCATTCCCGGAAGAAGCATTTCACCGCCCAAATGATAGTTAATGGTTTCGCGGTAGTCTTGAGAAAAGTACAGGTTTTGAGCTAATAAATCCTGGTAATCCTGGTCCATGGGAGCACCGTCGGGCAATTCGAAACGGGTTTGAGTCCAATCCTGGTAGGTCGCTCCGGCCGTGAGAGTGAAGTAGGGACTACCCAGCACCACCCCGGCGTCGAAACGGAAGGGCGTTTTCACTTTGTATTCCCATTCCCCGGCACCGTAATCGTAAGCATCCACGTAACCGTCGTCGAAGGTGAGTTCATCGTTGGATGAATATTCTTCTCGTACCCGGAAGGTGGTGGGCATCTCCACGGCCAGTCCGATGCGCGAGTAGCGGTTCATTTTGAACATGCTTCCCAGTTTGAGGCTGGTGGCCCGGTAATGGGTGGTTAGATTCTGGTTCAGACCGTAGCTAAAGAAGTCCGCTGGGAAAGTGTAGTAAAGGTCGTCCAGGTCTTCTTGCAGAAAGCGCAGGCGGTAATCGCTCTTGCCGCTCCAGAAATTTACGGTGGCGCCCACGTCAAAATTGGGGG
>JAJRXE010000523.1 GCA_024276455.1 Calditrichota bacterium | reverse complement strand
ATCAGAGGGATTTTCCCAGCGGGAATTGTAGTAGGTGGTGTCGCGGCGGGCGTAGCGCTGCTCGGCTTTGCCCTGCAGGTATCCCACTTTGGCGCCTATTTCCAGATCCGAAGCGGTCCTAACGTTCACCCCGCCGCTCACATCCCAGTGGCGGTAGTTCAAATTGCGCTCCCGGGCGTAGTAGTTTTCCCAGTCGTAATCGTTGGTTTCCCCGTACTCATCGGTTTGCAGACGCAGGTAATTGCCGCCGCGGGAATGGTCCACTCCGTTCAAAGAAATTCCCACGCTGATTCGCTCGCTCAGCTGGCTGCCCAGAAACAGGGAATAGAGCGTACTGGTGGTCAACATTTCATCTTTGGCTTTGTAGCGGTCCACCACCGGAATATCGGCATTTTCCACCAGGGTTCGTCCGGCGTAATCGTAGTAAGGACTGTAAACCAGTATTCCGTAAGGGGTGGAGTAGAACGGTTCCTGGCGCCGCAGGTACTGGAATGTTCCCCCCAGAAACAAATGCCGGCTGTTTTTGAAAGGGTACCACAGCGCGCCGAGGGAAAAAATCGGTTGGGGCTCTTTGCGGGTGGTGGTAACCAAGCGCGGATCGGGGTAAGGCAGCCCAATGTACGAGTTGTGCAGGGGAGAGGGGTAGTAACGACGCACCACTTCCGGTTCTGCGGTGCGATCGCTGCGAAAGTCCAGGTAAAACAGATTGCGGTTGGCCAACTCCGGCAGCTTGGCGGGATTGAGGTAAAGATTCAATAAAGGATCGTCAACCAATCCCACGCTCACCTGGCGAAATTTGAAAATTCCGTAAGGATTCAAGTAGTAGCTGTTGAAAAACAGCTCCGACTGCTCGAAGCTTTTTTCGGTAGGGCGCTCGCCCCAGTACTGGGCGTACAGGAAAACCGGCAGGAAAATTCCCAGCCAGAACCAGCGTGCCATGGCTAATCCTCCGTGTATTTTCCCCAGTGTTGCAAGATAGCATCGTCTTTAACATCGAAATAACTCGTTCCCGTTCCTTCCTGGGTGGTGGCTTGCACATTTTTAATGATCAGCAGGCGGCGGATCAATCCGGCCTCGCCGATGAAATCTGTCAATTCAATATTGTCGGTGGTAACGTCCGGTGAATTGGGGTGGTAGAGATAGTGCACCCGGTAAGTCCGGAATTTTCCGGCCGGGGTTTCCAGATCGGCCAATCCGGCGATGGTTTTTTCGATGCGAAACAGCTCGGGAACGTCACGGAACAGCCAGGTGAGGCCGATGGCCAGGGGATTGGGCAGTACCTTTGCCGGCGGCTGCTCGATGATCACGCTGTCGACGGTACTGCTGCTCAGGATGAAGCGCTGCTGCAGGAAATCGGACAATTCTCGCGCGCTGGCAAAGCTCTTCCCCAGGAAAGAGAATTGGAAACCGCTCCGCTCGCGGGGCAGAGTGATGCCGGAACCGCGATAGGCCACCTGGTAGAGACCGTCCGCTTTTAGCTGGTAGTACGCCTCGGCGGAGTAATCGGTCGGGTAGGAGCCCCAGGGATATCGCCCCTCTTCCAGCAGGCGAAACGCTTCCCCAACTCCTTCCAGAGTGTCCCGGCCGAGTACCGTTACAGTGACCTGAAAGACGGTGGTGTCTGCCCGGATCGAATCTCCGGCGGATTGGTTCAGAAAATGCTGGGTGGTAATCAAGATGCGCTGGTATTTCCAGGTCATTCCTTCCTGCAGAGGGAAGGCAAGTTCCTGCTGGAAAGGAAGAAGCGGGTTGTTTTCGGAACTGCAGGAGAGAAACAGCAAGGAAAACAATATTGCTAAAAAAATCACCTTCGTGCCTTTCATTTTACTAATCCTTTCTGTTTTGGGTGAAGCGGTAGGTAGATTTCGAACAACAGCGTGTAGCTTTCTAAGGTAAGGGGCAGATTGTCCTGGTAATTTTGTCCTCCCCGGTCGTACTCCAGGCGGTAACCGAGGGCAAACCCTTTCCCGATGGGTATTTGCAAACCGCCGGTGATTCCCCAACCCAGCCAATAGTCGTTGTTGCCGCTTACCAGGTTCAGGCGGGGAGCCAGGTAAAAATACTTTCCGTAACGCAGCCCCAGGGAAAGCACACTAACCCGCCCGACTGGGGTTTTCGGCGCCGTAAATGCCTGGCCGTTGCCCGGTGGCGACGCCGGACTCACCACCACCTCGGTAACTCCGATATTCAGGTGTTTGAAAGAGAGCAGGGCGAAGAAGGGGCTGCTTTTCAGGCGGTGCTGGTAAGAGAGGGCGAAAGCAGTGCCGTGATTCTCTTCGATCCGGGCGAAGCCCGCCGCGGGAATCAAAAACTGTCCCGGATCCTGCGCCCGGGAGGACTGACCAAAAACAAGCAGCAGGATTACTCCCGTCAGGAATTGAAAGCCAGTGAACTTCCTTTTCATGTGCCGTTTCCCTTTCTTTGAATGGGTTCATTACCGCCCATTGTGTTAATTAAAACCTGAAAATAAACCAATCAAAATTATTTAACCGTGAAAAAGCAAGAAACCTACTATTTTGACTCCCTTTTTCCCCTTTCTGCCAGCAGGGAGGAGGATAAGTATGTTTCAGAAATAAGCTAAATTAAATTCTGATAAATTTTCAATGAACTTTAATTAGTTTTAACACAACTTATTGATCCATTAACCAGGAGTGGTATGATTGGTTTTTCCAGTTAATCAGCGAGATGCCCACTCCCGGTTCGTCGGCAATTCGCTCCCGCACGTAGGTACGCAGTAGTTCGCCGGCCTGGCGGAAGTCCGCCTCGCTCTGGTAGTAAAAATAGCGGGCCGGCCAGTCCACATAATGCCCGGAAGATGCCGCCGGGTAACAGGTCTGGCATCCTGCCGGAAACTCAAATTCCTGCAGGTCGAGGTGCCGCTGCAGGGTGTCCAGGAAGTCCTGGTAAATCCAGCCGTTTTGGGGCATGGTGCCGCAGAGGTACACGAAAGAGTTTTCCGGGTAGCGCCAGAAACAGGTGAACTCCGGGCTGGTGAAGGAAGTTTGGCGGGGACGCAACTCGAGCTTGTCTGCGGTAACGTTCAGCAGGTAACTGTCGGTGGATCGTCCCCAGACAATTTTCAGCTGGTATTCGCCCTCTGCCAGATCGAAGAAGCGGCTGGCCCGGGCGGGACCCAGGGCGGTTAAACAGACCTCTCCGCTGAGGCGAATTCCCTGGATCATAAGGGTAATTTGGGACCCCTGCTGGGTTACCCGGTTTTCGATCCGGTAATTCAGGCAGGGGTAGATTTTTTCGGTGCGCATCTTCAGTAAAATCCGGGGGGCCATTATGCTGTCCGGGGAGAGGTAGCCTTCTCCCAGGCTGAGAAAAATTCTTTCACTGGCGAAATCGATCTTGCGCTGGTTCAAAGGGGTGGTGTCGGTTGTGCATCCTGTCAAAATGGACAGGAATATTGCAATGGTAAACCGGAAAATCCAGGATTTCACTTTTTTCACCTCTTTTCCGTTAAAAATATCCTTCAATCTCAAAGCCTGGCGCCGTTGCGCCTTAGCGCGAATCAGTTTCCGGTATCCGGATTCACCACCTTGCCGACAAACAGAATGGCGCTGGTTTCTTCTTCGTAAATCAGGAACAGAAAGGGTCGATCGACCCGGAACACCGTTGTGTGATTCAGGGAGCGGGTAAAAGTTACAATGGTCACGGCGGCAGCTTCGGTGCCTTCTTCGTTCACTTCCAGGAAGGTTTTGTGGCGCACCTCGTCAATCCAGATGCCGCCGCCCCGCACCATTCGGCTGAAGTCTGCTCCGGGGCGAAAGGCCACGCCCATTCCCAGCTCAGATAGAGCCTGATTGAGCTTTCGTTCGTACTTTAATTTAAAGCGCGGCATTTCCACCTGCACGGTGTCTGGATGAAATTGCCCCAGCCACTGCTGCCAGTTTTCCGGGGTAAGTTCCCCAAGAATCTCCCCCGGGGTGTGACCCGCCTCGGGAAGCAGAATCAGCATCCGGAATCTTCCGTTGCCGTAGGGAAGCTGCACAGCCCGGAAACGAGCGGTTTTCAAGTAGGCGAATTCGCCCCGCTGCTTCATCATCGGAACGCTCACGGTGGAACCGTCCGGCCGGTGAAAAGGTGCTTCGGCCGTTTTTTCTTTTTTAAACTGGTAAGCCCAGGTGCCCTTGAAATAGACAGCGTTCAGCAGAATCAGCACCATCCGGGGGTCGATGCGGTCGAGAATCCGAGTGATTTTCCCGTTGGTGTTGTTTTTCACCCAGCGGTTCAGGGTGTCCACCGCCGATGGCCGGGAAAAGTCCAGTCCGCTGGCCCGGGCCGCGTAGTTGTCCCGGCAGACCCGCAAAAAATCGTCCAATACCGCCAGACCCAACCTGTACCAGATGGAATTGGCGATTCGCAGGTCCACTTCCGGATCTGCCTCCAGTACGCGGCGCACCAGCTGGCGGTACACCCGGTTGACTTCTTCCCGGGAAAGGTCGGCGAAACCCAGCGTGGCACGGATAGCGTCGGCGGTTTCTCCGGCGGACCCGTTCAGGGTCATTCCCAGCGCCAGCGAAACGCTCAGGGGTGAGATGAAAATGTTGGAGTCGGGCTGCTCTCGCTCCAGTTCCTGCAGCAGGCGAAAACCAAAGCGGTTGACGGATTGGGTGAGGGCCTGTTGAACCGGTGCTATTTCGCTGGCAGCTTCTTCCTGCTGCAGCGGCGTCCGATTCTCGCTGCAAAGGGAGAAGAGAAGTACATTGACCATCAGCACAGCGGTAATAAAGATCTTCATGGTCGTGGTTCTCCTTTTAATTCTGATGGTAAATCCAGCCAGTTTTCTCTATTTTTGTCCCCCGGCTTTCGGTGGCAAACCGGAAGCCAGCGGACTGTCTGTTTTTTCCCTGACGGAATTCGGACGAAAGAATCAGTTCTCCGGCCATTTCGGCTCCACAATTTGCCCCATGAAGAGCAAAGCGCCGGAGTCCTTTTCCCGAATGAGAAACAGGAACGGCCGATCCACCCGCATGTAGAAGGGTTTTTGCGGCCCAATGGAAGTAATGCTGATGGAAATGGAGGTGACAGCCGCCGCTTCAGTGCCTTCCTCGTCCACTTTGACGTAGGTGCCGTGATTCACCAGACTGAGGTAGAGTTTCTCCGGACCTTCGTACATCTGAGAGAAATCCGCTTCGCCGGGACGGAAGGCCACCGCCATGCCCAGCTTGCTCAACACCTGGTTCAGGGTTTTTCCGTACCGCAATTCGAATTTGGGCAGTTCCAGAGTCCCTTCCCGTAATTGCAGTTGTTCCACCCACTCTTGCAGCGTCTCGGCGTTCAAGCGGTTTATCAGCTCACCCGGCGATTTCCCGGGGCGCGGTAAAATCACCAGGGCGCTGAAATGTTTGTCCCCGTAGGGCAGCTCCACCATTTGAAAATCGTCGGTTTCCAGGTAAGGGAGTTTGTCACTGAGCTGCATCATCTGGCAGGTGGTTTTTCCCCCGTCCGGCAAGGAGAAGGGCTTCTCACGGGTAAGTTTGGGATTGAACTGGGTCGTCCAGGTGCCCTTGAAGTAGATGGCGTTGATGAGGAACATCACGTCCTCGGGTTTGATCCGGTCGATTCCCCTGCTTATCTTGCCCCGGGTTTGTTCTTTTACCCATTGATTAATCTGATTCACTGTAGTGGGAGCGGAAAAATCCACTCCTTTCACCAGGGCGTCGAAGTAACGCTGGTTCAGGTCAATGAAGGTCTGTTTTACCGTTAGCTCCTGTCGATACCAGATGGAATTGGCGATGTTCAGAATGACTTGCGGATCGCGTTCCAGCAGGAAGTCGATGATTTGCCGGTAATATTGATTGATGGCCTTCTGACTCAAACCGGACAATTCCAGAGTGGTTTCCATGGCCTGGCGGGTTTCTCCGGCGGCCCCGTTCAGGGCCATTCCCAGAGCCAGCGAAATGCTCAGCGGAGAGATGAACACATTTTGATCTGTTTCCGCTTCGGTGAGGGAACGAAAAAGTTTCCATCCAAACCGATTATTGGCTTCAATCACTTGAAGGGCTTTTTTATTCAATTCAATCTCCTTTTTCTCCTGCGGCGCCGTAACGCTGCTGGAACATTGCAGTAAAAACACCAGCAGCAAGGCTGGAACGAGTAGATAGATTTTGGGAATCATGTTTACTCCTCCTCATTTTTGGGCAGTAAATCTCCCCCAATTGGTTAGGCCGGCGAAGGTTACCCACTGCCATTTGCCGCGAATCGTACCCACGTTCGCCGTACCGGTGTGCAACAGATTGTCGTCCACCAAACCGGGGTTAAGATTCAGAGAAAGATTTTTCTCGTCCAACCGTCCGGTTAGTTTACCGGTTCCGGTCGGGAAGGCAGGCTGATTTTCCCCGGACAGCCGGAAAATTTTCCAGCAACCGCTCACTTCCGCTCCCTTTTTGAAATCCAGCTGCAGCCAACCGGCGGCAATTGGGGTCCCGTTGGAATCGAAAACCGTTAGATCATAAAAACCGGAAATGAATGTTCCCGAACCGGTGGAAGTCAGACAGCTTACCCGCCCGGCTGCAGCGAAGACGGAAAAGAGAAGAAGAATGAAAAGGGTAAACGTTGTACGCATGGATCTTTTCACCATCCCGCTTTATTTAATACGTCTGATTTCCAGCAAGTCGATGAGCATGGCGCTGGAAACGAAACCTCCGGCCATCAATTCCACTTCCAGTGATTTGCCCGCCGGGCAAAACAGGGTGTCCGGCGATTCGTAAAAGGTCCATTCCGGGCGATTCACCGCAATGCTAAGGAAATGCCCGGAGGGGTCGTGTTTGATTCGCAGCAACACCGCCCCACCGATTCCCAGGTCTTTTCCCCAGCAGCGTAGTAAATAGTAACCGTCTGTCGGGAATGCCGGCAACTCAAAATAGGCGTGAGGCACCGTACAGGCGCCGGACACAAACAGGGATTGTTTTCCTCCCCCCGGAGCCGCCTGAGACGCGAAACGAAAGGTGCCGGAGCCTCGCCATCCCATTGTGTCTTGTGGGGATTCAAAGGAATTCCGATAAATCCCATTGTTTATCCAGACTGCAATTCGGGGAATGCCGGGATTCAAAATCGACCGGTCTGTCTGGCAAGCTGACACCATCACCAAAATGGTTAAACCCAGTAAAATCAACAACGGTTTTGACACGACCATCTCCGGTTTTTCTCTTTTAACAAAAGTAAATCCTTTTTTACCGTTTTTATTATACTTTTTGAATACAAATTTGGTACCAGCGAAAACCGTCGCCTGCAAATTTTATTCTGTACAGAGAGTAAGTGAAGCAATAATAATGGGTTGTGACCTGCTTCTGGGAAGAAGCATTCAACGGAAACCTGCTCGCATCTCGAGTATTTGTTTCAGAAATCTGAAAATGTTTCAAATTTCTGACAGATGAACACGAAATGCGCTGCGTTCCAAAGATTAACTGATTCGGATGAAGTCCTTTTTCTGGTAACCGCGGATGCGCTGGCACACTTCGTAACCTTCCCGGGCGCCATCGTCGTTGGTGTTGCCCTCGATGGTTTGCAAATGGTCATCCTGAAATTCGGTAACAATGCCGGTGTGCACCCAATCGCCGGGAATCCGGCGGTTCAAAAACAGGCTGCCTGCCGGCATTTCGCTTTTTGGCGGATTGCCCTGTTTCAGATTCTTCTCAGAGATGAAAATGCCCTTCTCCTTGGCATCGGCGGCTAACAAATCAACCGACAGGGTGTACTTCACCGGTATGGGAATGTCCATGGTTAGGGCGGCTTGCCAGAGAATGAAGCAAACAAAACCGGCGCACCAGGCGTATTCCCGTCCGTCCATTCCCCGGGTGTAAAGGCGCACCCAGGGCCCCCGGTTCTGCCCCCCAATCTCAAGGGGATGCTCTGTCAGGTGCTGTCGGGCGTACGCTACAATCAAGCCGTTGTAATTGCGGGGAACCACCTGCAGCGGCGAAAGGGCGCGCAGCAGGGGCTGGACCAACCAGAGGAAAGTTTCTTCGTTTACAATACCGGTTTCCGGCAACCGATGGGCCGCTTGAAATTGCCGTACCGCCTGCTCGGTAGCCGGACCAAAATCTCCGTCGATGACAACCTGTTGACCGTGTAGCCCCAACCATTCTTGAATCTGACGCACTTTCTTCCCCCGATTCCCCCGCTGGTAAGGACGGTCCAGCGTGACTTCCCGTTTAATCCAGCGGCGCTTAAACCATTCAGCCTTCAGGCGGTCCGGGGTCAGCAAGGAAGCGGTCTGAGGGGTGGAAGCGCTCCCGGGCATGACACTCCTCCCGTTTTGCGGATAAATAGGTGGTTAAGTCGTTAAAAAGAACCAAAAATCGGGTATTTTCTTATTTAATCAAGAGCAGCAAAGTTGTAATTGCCGTGCTACCAGCCAGTACCAGGGTGGCGGTTTTCCAGCGTTTTTTGGCGGCAATTTCCTTCTCGCATTTTTTCTGAAGTGCTTCCAGATTGGCGACTTTCTGCCGCTCGCTGCGAATAATTGCTTCTTTCGCCTGCAACTGGCGGTCTTTTTCATTAATGATCGATTGCAGCTTCTCCATTTTGGCGCTTAGCATCTCGATCTGTTGCTCCATGGAAGGAATGACTTTCACCACCAGATTCCGGTAGTCAATCGCGGCAAGCCGCGGAAACACAAACCCCACCTGATTGGTTTTGGGGTCTTTGATCATCACCACGCTGTCAGGGTAAACGATTTGGGCCGGTAACAGATTGCAAACGCTGCTTAATAATACGATTAAGCTCGCGATGTAAAGAATCCGTCGAAAATTCATATTCAAACCGTCCTTTACGTTTGTAATAGTTGATTTCTTTCTGTTTTTGGCGAATCTGCTGGTCCAGCCGGGTAATTTGTTCCTCGTAGCGGGCAATTTTCTCCTGACTCTGACGGAGACTGTCCTGCCACTGGCGAATGACGGTGTTCAGGGAGTCGTTCCGCTGTTTCATGCGGTCGATTTCCCGTTCCAGCTCGCTGGTGTTAGAGAGAACGTAGCGGCCGATCAGAATGCCCGCCGTTAGCGTAATAAAAACCACCAGGAACGTCGTCAGAACATTTTTCATGATCGACTGATCCTTTCTTATTTGATCCGGGACATGAGGTGATTGATTCTTGAAACATTTTCTTGCAAATTCTTCCCTGGAAGAGCACAGAAATGCAGAAATGAATTGTGCGATCCTTCTTCTTTGAAGTCTTTTTGAATTCAATCTTCTTAAAATTAGAAGAGATTAGTATTTAATGCAAGAGAAATGTCCTTCAGAGACTATTATTTTTCAGATTGATATT
>JAJRXE010000522.1 GCA_024276455.1 Calditrichota bacterium | reverse complement strand
TATCTATCTATCTATCTATTCCCTATTATCTTAAACTCCTTTCCAATTTTTATTATCAGGTCCCCACCGCTTTTTTACCTCCTCATATAGAACAAATAATAAAATGTATCTGTATTTAACCATTTTAACTTCGAGGGAGCGATGCGTTATTTAATCATATTATTCTTATCCGGGATAGTACTGTGGTGGCAGTGCGAGAAGAATCCCTCCGGTATAGAGGAAGGGGCGGCGGCAAAAGACCCCCGTAAATTGAAATGGACGGTGGACACCCTGCGGTTTCCGGGAAGTTATTCTACGGATTTATTTGACATCTGGGGTTCTTCGGCCCGGGATGTGTATGCCTGCGGTTTGAACAACACGGGGAGCGATGCCGTGTGGCATTACGACGGACGGTACTGGTGGATTACGGCGAAGGATTTACAGGGAGCGGCGGATTATTACGATGTGTTCGGTTTTTCGAAGGATGATGTCTGGGTGGTTGGGACGGTACGTTACCATTTCCCGAACGGGGAGCGCAAATACCTGACCCGCTGTTTGCATTACAACGGGAAGGAATGGGAGCATATTGGCTGGGATAAGGAAGGGTCTTACGCATGTATTTGGGGGAGTGAACCGTCTAATCTCTGGTGTGCCGGGGCTGATAAGATTTACCGGCTTGTTAACGGTGATTGGCAGGAAGTGGAGTATGAGAAACCCCATCATCCTAAAATTTATTTTACTCGCATGGCGGGTCTGGCGGCGGATGATATTTATGCTACCGCTTTGAAGTTGGATTTAGTGGAGCCGCGTGACAGTGTGGCATATTACCTGTATCATTATGACGGTTTGAAATGGAGTATCATCGATTCTACGGTGGATTCTCCCTACGCCCCCCGTCCTCATTTCGGGAATTATCTGGCCAATATTGGAGGGAAATTATATAGTGCAAAAAGGGGAGCTTTTAAATATGAGCATGGAAAATGGATTAAAATTCATTCTGATTTACTAATATCCCGCATTTTCGGTACATCAGAAAATAATATTTTTGCTACTGGAAATCACGGTACTATTTATCATTTCAATGGAGATGACTGGCAAAAATTAAAACCAGTTAATGGATTGGAGAATTGTTTTATCCAAGGGACCTGGAGTGACTGTAAGGAAGTGTTCTTTTTAGCCATGGATGGAAAAAATTCATATATTATTCATGGTCAGTAAAAATGGGAGGTGAATATAATGTTTAAGAATAGAATATATTTAAATCTTTTTTATTTTTTATATTTTTCAGTGATAATTTATCAAGTTCCAATATATTCTCAGGGTCAGTGTAATTGTCTGGGCTATCATCACCTGGGCAGTAATGGAGAATATATCATTCACTATCACGATCAGGATAAGTATAATGGGATTTATTACAGTAACTGCTTTGGCTATGCATTTAGTGGAGCCCAGAGTGACATGGGACTTCCACAACATGACCGGACAGCCATTTTCATCGAAGAGGAATATGTTCGTAATTACTGGACGACCTGGGGTTTTTATGCGAATACCAACAATCCTCAGCCGGGAGATATTGCCATCTGGGACGATCCGAGTACCCCGGCTGTGGATCATGCGGCGGTATTGGTGTCTTACAACTCGTTTGAGGGGATGTGGTATGTGAATTATGTGACCGGTCGGAACGGGATGTTGGTTCAGAATGTCCCCATTACGGAGTGGAATGGAGAATGGCCGGATTTTTATTTGCGGCAGGTAAAGAATATTTATGGATATACGGTGACGGCCAAGACATCGTTTGGTGGTGGTAAAGTCATAGTGGATGGGGTTGCGCATCCGGTGGATGCGGATGGTTACATGTTTTCGGCAACACCGAACAGTCAGCATATGCTGGCGGTAGAACGGAAGCAGTATTACAATAATTACTGGTGGTATTATTACGAATGGGTTGATTTTGAAGATCAGTTACCACCTTTAGCCGAAGACCCCGATTCAGTTGCTGAAATTAGCGTAGAAGAAAATTTAAAAACTTATGTAGCCAAATTTTACCGGGAGCTGGATGTAGAGATTAGCGGACCGGTGCGTCTGAGTCCCGGTCAGAGTGGAGAGTTTACCGCCAATCCATCCGGAGGGAAGACTCCTTACACCAATTACCGCTGGTGGAAGCGTCTGGATTCGGGTGGGCCGGGTCCCTATTCTTTCACCGGTGGTGGAGGAATCGAACCGGATGCACCGCCGCCCGGTGAGTGGGTGTATTTGCTTGGCGAAGAGGGCAAGCAGACCATCTACCAGGATGATTATCAGGATTTTTCCCTGAAATGTGAAGTAACTGATGACAGGGGTAACACGGCGGTGGATGTACATTCGGTGGTGGTAAATAATCTTTCCGTTCAACAGCTGGAAAAGGAGCACTCCTTTGCGGTAGTCGATGTTCCGGTGCGGTTCCGGCTCGGTTGATATTAAAGGAGAATTATCCCAATCCCTTCAATCCGGAGACTTCGATTACCTTTGGTTTACCGGTGGCGGGTTGGGTGAAGCTGACGATTTATTCCCTCACCGGGCAACGGGTAGCTGTTCTGGAGGATGGTTATTTACCGGCGGGATACCATACCTATCGCTGGGAGGGACGGAATCAGTCCGGTCAGGCGGTATCCTCCGGGGTGTACATTTACGAGCTGGTAGCCGGGGGTAAAAGGTTGTGGCAGAAAATGCTATTGGCTAAATAAACAAAGCCGGTTTTATCATGTTTTAATATAAACAGCCCGGTCTTTGCTGGGCTGTTTTCATGCAAGGTCACGGCTTTATGCGAAAGCTTTCCTAAACCGCTTGATTCATTCCCCCGGAAGGTCTAAATTCAAACAGAGAAAAATAAAGGAATTTGTTTATGAATCTACCCCCGGATTTTCGCTCCGGTTATGTGGCTCTGGTCGGAAGACCCAATGTGGGCAAATCCACCTTACTCAACCAGATGCTCAAGTTCAAACTGTCCATTGTGACTCACAAACCGCAGACCACCCGGAAAAAGGTGCTGGGCATCTTGAGCGGGGAGAATTACCAGATCGTGTTCATCGACACCCCGGGAATGATCGAACCGAAGTACACCCTCCAGAAGTACATGATGAAATATGTTCGCTCCGCCATCGAGGATGCCGATGTGGTGGTATTCATGGAGGACGTCTCGGAGCTGAAAGGCGATCTCTCCCGGATCACCGAACCGCTGCAGGAGATTCAAAAGCCGGTCATTCTGGCGCTAAACAAGATTGATCGGGTGAAGAAGCTGGATTTGCTGCCCCTCATCGACCAGTTCCGCCGTCTGTACGATTTTGCCGCCATTGTGCCTATCTCTGCCCTTAACGGTGACGGAGTGGACGAACTGGTGAAAGAGATTATTCACAATTTGCCTTACAATCCGCCTTACTTCCCCCCGGATTACGTGACCGATCAGCAGGAACGTTTCTTCGTCTCGGAAATCATTCGGGAGAAAATTTTTCAATTGTACGGCGAGGAAATCCCCTACTCCTGCCACGTGGAGATCGAGGAATTTAAGGAGCGTCCCGGGCGGAAGGATTACATCCGGGCGGTGATCTACGTGGAGAAGCTCTCCCAGAAGGGGATTCTGATCGGCAAGAAGGGACAGGCCCTCAAGCGGGTGGGGGAGCTAGCCCGGGCGGAAATCGAGGAGTTCCTGGGACGACCGGTATTCCTGGAATTGTACGTCAAGGTAATGGAGGACTGGCGCCGCAAGGAACGTAAACTGCGCACTCTGGGGTATTGATCGTTGCCCGCCCCGCTTATGGGGCTGCCTGGATGGCAAATCAGCTAACGATACGAAAGGACTTGCGTTTAAGGCCAGAGTATTCGGTAAAACTGTTAAGCGAGTATCATTTTAATTTATTGATCTTATTTAGTAAACCAAACAAATCAGGCGCTAAGGCAAGGGAACGCAATGTTAGAAAGAATTCTACTGGGGTTAGGTCACGATAAACTCTGGCCGCGAGTAGGATATGCCTATCTGGGTTTCTTTGTCATTCTGGCGCTAACTTATGCCTTCGGACTGCTTTTCTTGCCCGAAGGCGTCATGAAAACCTTGCCACTCCCTGCGCTGACCTTCTTTGAGGGGGAGCAATCCTTCTCCTCTCTGGTTGTCCGAACCCTGGGGTACAACCTTTTTGCTCTGTTGCTCATTGTGGGAATGAATCACATGCGGGTGCGGCGCTTCACCTTCGGCTATCTTCCTCTGTACGCGAACACGTTCATGCTGGGACTATTTGCCGGAACGAATTCCTTCAGCGGAGGAATATCCACCTATTCTTTTGAGGGCTGGATGATGTTTTTGCGGATCGGGTTCCTGGAGTTTTCGGCCTATCTTCTCGTCTGTGCTGCCACGGTCAAACTGGCCATGTTTCACGCAAACCGCTGGCGCGGCGAGCAGTTCCGGAAAATCCGAAAGTTTAAGGAAATCCGATTATCCGGGCAGGAACTCGCAGTGATTCTGTTCGCCCTTGGAATCCTGGTGGTTGCGGCATTTAACGAGTGGAATTACGTTGGCCAATAAACCGAATTCATTGTCTGGTTTCGCATTGAACAAATCGCGGGGGTGGATACGGCGGTTGGAGCGTCCTGTGTCAGCGACGGTTCTTTGTTCGCCCTGCCGCAGGCCGCGTTACAAAAGATGGAATTGATTTCTTGAGGAAATCCTTGCGGTCGAATGCGAAGAAAGATTTCCAGTAATACTGAGGTAACGTTTTGAAGAAAAAACTCATTTTGTTTGATGTGGACGGCACCCTGATTCTCACCGGGGGAATTGCCGTGGGATTGATGGTGGAAGCGGTTTCCCGGGTCACCGGCTGCCCGGTGCAGTGGAACATCCGCGATTTTGTGGGCTACACAGACCGCTACATTCTGCGCACCCTGCTGAAACGCTGCGGGGTGTCCGAAGCCCTGCTGGACGATCTGACCGAAGCGGCGCTGACGCACTACCTGCAGGGAATCCAGAAAGCGCTGAGCTCCGACGGAGCGATCACCGTACTTCCCGGGGTAAAACCGCTGCTGGAAGCTCTGGATCGGGACGAGCGTTTTGCGCTGGGTCTGCTGACCGGCAACGTACGGCAGGGGGCGCACCACAAGCTGGCGCCGGTGGGGCTGGACCGTTACTTTCCAATTGGTGCCTACGGGGACGACGCCCTGCTGCGGGACGATCTGCCGCCAGTCGCCATCCAGCGGGCCGAGAAGTATTACCAGTGCTTTTTTGAGAAAAAAGATATCTGGATTGTGGGGGACAGTGTGAACGACATTCGCTGCGCCCATGCCCACCATTTGCGTTGCCTGGCGGTGGGCACCGGGAAAATTCCAGAGGAGGAAATCCGCCGCTACCATCCAGAGATATTTCTACCGGATTTAACAGATACAGAAGAGATTATTCGCATTCTGGAAACATGAACGCTGTATCCCTTTTGAAAACCGATTTTTCAATAAATTGTCCGCAAGCAGATTGCTTTGCGAACGGATGCCCTCTGCCGACCAGGGAATAAATCGTTGGTTGGTGGTTTTCTAACGAAAAGGCCGGTTAATTTCAAGCACGGGAGGACGAGATGAGATATGGGTTACTTTTTCTTATCGGTTTGATTGGACCGTTGCTGGCTTCCGAGCCGGTGCAGGAGGAGCCGAATCAAATCTTTTTTCATTATTTACCGCTCTCAGGGTACCACAGCATTGGGTTTTCCAGTTTGTTTTCCGTGCCCATGGCGGAGATTGGTCGGGGAAATCCGGCTGCACTTGCTAACTACAGTGGGTTGAGAGCTGGGCTGACGTTTACCTATGCCGCCCCACTTGAACTCTCACAAGGCATTGAGTTCTCCCGGTGGAACCAAAATCTGCCCGGGGCTGCTGGGGTGGGATATTCCCGGAATTCCTGGACACTGGCGGTGGCCTATCATCAAAAATACAATCATTCCATTCAATATTCCGGTTATCGGGAATCCGGGGTTGTGCACTCGTTTTCTGCAGTGGTAGCCGTACCTTTTTTTAACCTTTTCCGGGAAGGCGATTATTTGTCAGTCGGCATCGGGGTGTCCGGAGATTACCTGCGCTTTCGAAGTGATTACGAGGGAATGGATTTCCGGGCTGATCATTGGGGGACATCCTGGAAAGCGGGTATTAATTATGTACTGAAACAATTCGCAGTCGCATTTTTTTACGATGATGGTACTTCTCTGGAAGGGAAAATCGAATCGTCTGAAGCGGCAGCGGCCGTAATCAGTGCGCACCTGCCGGTTTACCGTGTTGAGCTCCCGCCGCAGTACGGGATAGGAATCCGGATTGTCCAGGAATATCGAGTAAGATATCAGGCAACCGTGAGCTACCTGGAATGGGAAAAGCTTCCCTATGGTCTGGCCAATGTGTTTGACTATTCTGCCTCGTTGCAATATCGACTCCCGCAGTCAACGGATCTTTCCCTTGGCCTGTATCATCGGGGCTTGAAATTTTTGAATGACCCCGAAGACCGTTCCAGCACGTTTTTAGTTGGAGCGCTCCGTTTTTTCTGGAAGCGGATTTGTTTCCGTCTGGAAGTGGCTGACAATCACCTCGATAGTCCGGAAAATTACCAGTATTGGCAGGTAAATGTGGGATTGGAATATACCATTTTGTAGCGAGTTCCTGCAGGTTGTTCCCTGCGGATTCTTGAATCGCAAGCTAAAGCGTGCGACTACCCTCGATGGTGGTTACCCATTGCAGAGGATGATTTCCAGACGCGGTAGCCGCAGGCTTTAAGCTTGCGGTTTAATTGGCCGTTAAAGCGTGCGGCGACCCATCCGTCAATCTGTTTTAGATTGCTTTAAAGTGTCAAACATCCTGTCTTTTCCAAAATCTCCCCACAAAACACCTGGAATTTTTTTACATGGTTCCCAGGTC
>JAJRXE010000521.1 GCA_024276455.1 Calditrichota bacterium | reverse complement strand
TTCCACCTCGGCAAACTGGCAAATCGATCTGGTATTTCAAGCCGATGACAATTCCGGAGCGGCGGGTGATTTTGCTCCCAACAATTACCAGCAGGGTGCCTATTCAATCGCTTCCGGCGTCACTGCTCTCAACGAAGCGGTTGATGCCAGAGAAATGCCGGAACCCGGCGACGGATTATTTTGCTACCCCAATCCGTTTAACAGCAGTTTATCCGTGAAGATTCATTTGTCCTCTCCGGAGGAAGGACGCCTGGTTTTGTACGATCTTCTGGGAAAAGAAATCGAGGTGTTGTTTCGCGGTCGTCTGGCTTCCGGTTGGAACCGCCTGAAATTCGACTTTACGCACCAAGCGAACCTCGCCAGCGGAATTTATCTGGTACGACTTCAGACCCCGAAGCAGAGTCTCACTCGAAAAGTAATGTATCTTAAGTAAACACATTAATTAGGAAAACTTCTTTGCAATATTCTCTTTTTTCAAGAACCTAAACAATTAACCAATGGAGGTGCTTATGAGAGTATATGTACTGATTTTAAGCGTCTTATTATTTGTCTCGGTTCCTCTTTTCGCCCAGCACACCATTACTATTGATGGCGATATGCTGGACTGGGAGGGGATTGCCCGGGCGGATACCGGGATGGCCACCGAGGAATTAGGGGATATGTTAACCGGACCGGATTTTGATCTGGGCGCGTTTTACATGACCAGCGACGATTCCATGCTCTATTTCCGGATTACCATCGACCCGGCCGGTTCTTTTACCAATGCCTGGACGAACTACACCAATCCCCCGGTGTACGAATTGTACCTGGACAACGATATTGCTGACACTTCCGGATTAGCCTGGGGTTGGTGGACCACCGCAATTAACTATTTCATTCCTTTTACCGAAGCGACCAATCCAACCAATCCCGCCACCCTGGTGCCCATTATTCACTACACCGGAAAATGGGCGGCATCGGTCTGGCCGGATGATTTCCAGGATACCACCGGTTGGGCCCAGGTGGCGGTGAATGACGGCGACAACGAAGTGGAGATTACCGTCCCGAAGTCTGCCATCGATCTGGGGACCAACATCCGTCCCGTGATTTATTCCGTCGGCGATTGGATTTGGGCGCAGGACGATTTACTGCCCAACGGGCAAACCACCGATCCCGCCTGGATGATTGACTACTACACCCAGGAACATCGTCCGGTGGTGTACCAGCACAAGGGACCGCAAATTGTGACCCCCATTACCATTGACGGGGATATGCTGGATTGGGACGGAGTGCCTCCCGCTGACGTAGATGAAATTGCCGAGGATATTGGCGATATGCCCACCGGACCGGATTTCGACATTAAAGATGTGTATGTAACCAGCGATTCGGATTTTGTTTACGTGCGAATTGCCATCGATCCGGCCGGAAGCTTCACCGGGCAGTGGACAAAATACGAGAATCCGCCGGTATTCGAGCTCTGGTTCGACACCTTTTTGGGCGACACCATGGGACTCGGTTGGGGCGGTTTCTGGATTCAAGCCGGCGATTTCAAGATCAACCTCCAGGATGCCTACAATCCGGATTCCACCACCAACGAGCTGACCATCTGGCATTACATCGCAGACTACAACGGAGCGTTTGAAGATTACGATTCGGTGGGGATTGCCTACGCGGCCGTCAATAGCTCCGACAACGAAATCGAAGTGGCCGTACCCCGTTCGGTGATTGTGGCCGGTTCGGACATTCGTCCCTTTATTTATTCCGTGGGTAATTACGCCTGGGATGTGGAAGAATACTTTCCTAACGATCAAACCAATGAAGTTGGTCCCTCCTATGTGCTGAATTACAATTTCATAACCGGATCTTCGGTGTTCCTGGCGCGCAGCGCTCCGTTGGGCATCGAGGAGCAGGCCAACCAATTCCTGCCCGAGAAGTTTGAGCTGCAACAGAATTACCCGAACCCCTTCAATCCCAGCACCACTATTTCCTTTACGTTGCCAGCCACCGAGCGGGTGGAACTGGTGGTGACCAACGTGCTGGGCCAAAAGGTCAAAACACTCTTTAGCGGGGTGGCAACCCCCGGGGTTTATCAGGTAAGCTGGGACGGCACCAACGAGCAGGGCGCGGTTGTCTCGTCCGGTGTGTACCTTTACACCCTGAAAACCAGCAAGGGACAGTCCACCAAAAAGATGCTGTTCCTGCGGTAAGTAACAGTCTGAGAATATGAGGTGGGAAGGGCCGAACCCCTTTCCCGCCTCTGTCTTGAAAAGTACCCGCCGGTGAAGCCGGGCAGGGTGGGGGCCGGAGGAGGGGAGTTCGCAAGGATGCACGTCCGGCGGTCCGCTGCGGATGACTTAGAGAATGAACAGGAGTGGTTCGGGGGTGGTTTTCTGAAAAAATGGTGCGAGAGCAAACCGGATGCTTTGCGGTGCAAGCGTTCTCTCCGAAAAATCCGGATGCGATGCCAGGCTGCCGGGAAGAGGAGGGGTGGGAAGGACAAAAAATCGTTGTTCCGATGATGAGGGATCATTTTACGGAAGGCAGTTTTGCTTATTAAAGAGCAGTGGTTCAGAAACGGATTGTTTTTTGAATGGTTATTGGGGTAAAAAAGAGATCACAATTTTGTTAGATAGTTAAGATGTTTTTGACAAACTACGGCGAGTGGAGTGAAGAATGAATAAGCAAAAACGCTTCGTTTTGCTTCTTGTTTTGGGGGCTCTGGCGGTGGGTTGCATGCCCGACCGCATGCCGCCGGCGCCCATTGAACACAATCGTCCCAAGTTCCGGGGATTTGCCGTGGAAGATTCCGGCGCCTATGCTGTTCCGCTCCGAAAACCTTTTCGAATGCATTTTAGCGAGCCAATGATGCTTTCTACTTTTCCGGAGAACTTTGTGCTCCAATCTCCGGCCGGGGTGGTAAACGGCACCTTTACCCAACAAGATTCCACCGTGGTTTTTACTCCCTCGGAAGATATGGCGCCGGCGAATTTTTACACCGCGACCCTTCGTGGAGGGGTAAAAGACCGGAATGGCAACACCCTTACCCTGGATCCCCAGTGGCAGGTGAGCGCTTGGTTCTTTACCGCCGGTCAGTATTCCGAAAACGGCTTTCCCCTGGTGTTTGTGGCCGATCGTTCCTTCGACAAACTCTACCGCATTGGGAATTTCGAAGAGTTCCTGGACGAAAATGCCAACATTCTTCGTCCCAAGGGGATGGCTTTTACCCCCGATGGTGCCCATCTGCTGGTGGTCAGCAAACAGCTTAACGGGGTGGTTTACGTGATCGATCCGGCCTCGTTTACGGTAGTCCAGGAGGTACCGGTGGGAGTGGGCCCGGAAGGCATTGCGGTGGGAACGGACAAGATCTTTGTGGTCAATGTAAGCGGAAGAACGATTAGCGTGCTTTCTTTCCCCGATTACTCCCAGCTGGCCACCATCAGTTTTAACGACGGGTTTCGTCCCCGCGATATTGCCTACGATTCCCGGCGACATCGTCTTTACATTTCCAGTAATTTGATCAGTCAACCGGGAACGGTGAAGGTGCTGGACACCGACACCTACCAGGAGGTGGCCACCTTGGGCGGGGTGATTACCGGGCGTCGAACGGAAAAAATGCAGCTGAGTGCCGACGGGGAATGGTTGTTGTTGCTACAGGAGCGTTCCGATTTCATCCGCTTTTTGAAAACGGCGGACAACAGCATTGCCGATTCCATTCGCATACCGGTTCCTCAAAACAAGGATATGGACATCTACCAAAACTGGCTCTTTGTGGCCAGCAGCGGCGGATATGTGTTTAAGTACGATGTGAACAGTCGGGCGCTGGTGGATTCGGTGAGTCTGCCGGCCAGTTGCGACGGCGTGTCGGTTTCTCCCGGCGGAGAAATCTTGTACGTAACGACTCCCTCCGACACCACGGTTCACGTGCTGGATGTTCAGACCTTACACGTCCTTCGCAGTACCAAAGTAGTCAGTACGATCGACAAATTGGTGGTAAGTCCCCGAAATTATTAAACATAATTGAGGCAAAGCATGATGAAGAGCTTCAAAGCATCCCGTATTGTAATGTTCATGCTTTTTCTTTGGACCGGTACGATTTTCCCTCAGGCGGGAGGAAAAATCACCGGAATTGTGAAAAACGAAGCGGGTGAACCGCTGCCGGGATGCAACATCCTGGTAGAAGGGACCCGCCTGGGAGCAGCAACCGACCTGGACGGTTTCTTCATGATTATGGATGTTCCACCCGGGACTTACACGGTGCGAGCGGAGATGATTGGGTACAAAGTGGAAGAAGTGCGCAATGTCAGGGTGGTGGCGAATCTGACCGTTAAATTGGACTTTGTGCTTAAAGAAGCGCCCCTGGAAGGCGAGGTGGTGGAGGTAACCGACTACCGGGTACCGGCGGTGCAGAAGGATTTGACTTACAAGGTCCAGTCCCTCTCCACCAAAGAAATTGAGTTGGTGCCGGTACGCAGCGCCTACGATATTGTGCTCACCCAGGCCGGCATCACCCGCAAGGTCTTTACCAAACCGATTACCAGTTTGCCGGTGTTCGGACAATTTGCCACCATTCCCACCGACGGACTTCATTTTCGGGGTGGGCGTGTCAACGAAAGTCTCTACCTGTTCGACGGTGTGGTGGTTAACGACGGACTCTGGGGTGGGTTTAATCTGGACAATATCGGCGAGCTCACTTTGAGCTCTCTGGAAATGTACAGCGGCACCTTTGCTCCCCGCTACGGAGAGGCGATGTCCGGAGTGGTAAGCATGTCCACTTTCAACGGCATTTTAAATACTTACCAGTTCAAAGCCAAAGCGTACACCGACAATTTCGGGGTGGAAAGCTGGAGCGACAACACCTACAGCGGCGAGCTGAGCGTCAAGGGACCGATTCCCGGCTTGAAAAACACCTCCTTCCTGTTTGGCATGCGGGATTACACCACCGACGGTTACATTTACGGTTACATTTACCCCAACTGGGTGGACAGCGAGGGGCAGGACAAGAGCGGCACCCCCAAAAAGATTCCCATGCAGTACAACGACAACCTCACCTATCTGGGAAAGATTCTCTGGCAGCCGGGTTCCAAAATTACCTTTAGTCTGGGGGGCTACACCAGTAAAACCCAGCGCGGGTTGTACAACCATTATTTTAAATACAATCCCTACGGCACTCCGCGAATCTGGTTGGACGACTACCTGCTTTACGCCCGCATGAAACATGTGTTGGGGAAGAACACTTACTATTACCTGACCGCCGCTCAGTATTATCGCTCTTTTAAATCCTACGTGTGGGACAATCCTGACTATTACGCCGTGTTGCCCCAGAACGGTTCGGCGGAGTTCAGTTATTACGGCGAGGATTGGGTGTATTTTAAAAGCCATTTCCGCCGCAATGAACTTAAATTCGATCTGACCAGTCAGGTGTCCCGGGAACATGAACTGCAGTTTGGGGTGTCCACGGACTTTTTGAACACCTATCTGGAGCGACGGAATCCGGACGGGTTCGCCTTTCTGGAATATTACGATCTGTACCCCCGAAAATTCGGCGGATACCTGGCGGACAAGATGGAATTCGACGAGATGGGATTGATTGTGAACCTGGGCTTGCGTTTCGATTACATTGATCCGAATCGCGATTACGTGAAAGATATTCGCAACGTGGAAGGACCGGTAGAACGGGTGAAACCGCGTTATTACGTAACGCCGCGTCTGGGCATCAGCTTCCCGGTGGCGGAAAAGGCGGCTTTCCGTTTCGGTTACGGGCACTACTACCAGTACCCGGATTTCTACAAAATCTACCAGGGATTGAATCGCAGTTACGCCAAGTACCCGCGCCCGAATCCCCGCTTGGACACCGGCGCCATTGCCCGGGGCGATTTGAAAGAAGAGCGCACGATTAATTACGAGGCGGGTGTGCAGGCCAAACTCACCAATTTCCTCTCGCTGTATGTGGTGGGCTTTTACCGCAAAACGTCCAATCTGATTGGTCTGACCCTGGTGGAAGATATCAGCGGATTGCAGATGAACGTGTTCGACAATATTAACTACGCCACCGTGAAAGGGATTGAAATTTCCCTGAAGAAACGCTTCAGCCACAACTTTTCCGGTTTTTTGAACTACACCTATTCCAAGACGTTGGTGAGTTCTTCCTACTTGTTTTTGCGACCGCAAAATCTGGCGCGTACTTTTCCGGCGGATTGGGATCAGCCCCACGTGTTGAACATGAATCTGGCCTTTTACTTCCCCAGGCACAAGTACGGGTTCTCGGTTTACGGCAGCCTCCAGAGCGGTTACCCGTACACCGCCAATCAGTTTGAACCGAACGCCGAGCGGGGACCCATGATTCACCAGCTGGATGTGCAGGTGTACAAGGATTTCGAATTTTTTGGTTTGAAGGAGCAGTTGTTCGTCCGCATTCTGAATCTGCCCAATATTCAGAACGTCTGGTGGGTGTATCCGGATTCCGGCAAACCGGGGGTAGATGCCAATCCGGCTACTTCTTTCGACTACACCAACAATCCGGCCATGTGGGGACCCGGCCGGCGGGTGCAAATAGGCATTTCGTTGTCTAATTAATGGGGATGGGTATGAACAAACAGGTTTTTCTTCTTTTAATCGGGCTGTTTCTACTTCCGGCTTTTGGCCAGGAAGACCCCATGATTTACCAGCGCTGGAACATCTTTAATCTGAATAAAGTTGCCACCAAATTTAACAATACCGGCATGTTGAACGACGGCAATAACCAGAATTTGAACAAAGCCCGGCGCCCGTCTTTCGAATACCCGACTGGGAGCGGATTGAACTACGGCACCTGTGTGGGGGTGGTGGTGGGGGCTCCGGCGGAGCAGGACCCCTCTGTGGTGGGCGGCACCAATCCCGACAATTTACCCTACCTAGATGGCACCATGGACGAGGGTCCGGCGGATTTCTGGAATGAGGAGCATTTTGCGCCCTACCCGGAATTTGTGGGCGGGGAGGGGGCCCCCATGAGCAATCAGCCGGAAACCTGGCCGAATCCCTGGCCAACCACTTACCCGGACACCGATATTCCGCTGGAAATCGGCTCGGAGGGTTGGCCCGGCTTTGGACCCGGCGGCGAGCGCATTGCCGATGTGGAGTCCTTCAGCGTGATGTACGGCTGGGGTGGCACCGACCAGCTGGGAGGTGGGGTAAACGTGCAAACCCGCTGGTTGAAAACCCAGCTAATCATGCGGGGATTGGCCTGGACGGGCAGCCTGTACGAGGATTTCATCGTCTGGGTATTCATTGTGCGCAATATTAACGATGCCCCCATTGTGGACATGCGCATGGGAATCCACGTGGATTTCAGTTATTTGCCCAATTTCGACACGCCGGAATTTGGAGATGCCGATCGCCATTACTACAATCCTACCCTGCAACTGGCCTACGGTACCGACGACGATGGTTACGAACTGGCCATGGACGGGCGCACCCTCTCGGCGGATCAGATTTCCT
>JAJRXE010000520.1 GCA_024276455.1 Calditrichota bacterium | reverse complement strand
CGCTTATTCCTTCCTGTCTGGCGGATGATTACCCGGATATTCAAACCGGAATTGAGTGGCGGTTCTTCCAACAACGGAAAATCTTTTGCCGATTCCTACCACGGCAAAGTATTGCTTACGGAAGAAGCGAAAAATCTGGTTAAGGTAAATCGAAATATTAACTTAGGGGATCTGGAACACATTATTCCTTACCAGAGTGCTCGGGAAATTGTCCTGAAAAATCCCGACCATATCGTGGTGCTGGAGTGTCCCTGCCGTTCTTCCCGTGCCAATCCCTGCAAGCCGTTGGACGTTTGCCTGATTATCGGCGAGCCGTTCGCCAGTTTCATGCTGGAACACAACCCCAAAAAAGCCCGGCGTATTACCCCTGCGGAAGCCGTGGAAATTCTGGAAGCAGAACACCAGCGCGGGCACGTACACCATGCTTTCTTTAAAGATGCCATGCTTGGCCGTTTCTATGCCATTTGCAACTGCTGCGCCTGCTGTTGCGGTGCCATGCAAGCCATGCGCAACGGCACGCCCATGCTGGCTTCCTCCGGGTATGTGTGCAAAATACAGCGGAAAAAATGTGTGGGCTGTGGAGAATGCGTTAAATATTGTCAATTCGGTGCTTTGCAACTGGTCGATGGGATCATTTCGATTGAAGAGGAAAAATGTCTGGGCTGCGGGGTCTGCATTTCCAAGTGCCAGCAAGAAGCCCATTACCTGGTACGCGATTCCCGCCGCGGGGAACCGCTGGAGATACACAAATTGATGGCCTCTTCTTGAATGATTTTCGAATGTCGATTGTAAACATTCACTTCAACCCTTATTTTTCTGAAAAAAACAGGAGCAACAATGACCGGTTTGATTTTACTTTTCGGATTCTTATTCGGCGCTATTTTACAATATGCCAAATTGAACCGCTACGACACCATTAGCGGTATGGCGACTCTGGAAGACCTCGCCGTTGCCAAAGCCATTGCCGTTGCCATCGGTTTGGGGGCCATTTTCATTAATCTTGAAATCGGACTGGGGCTGGCCAACTACCACATTAAACCATTTTTGCTGGTTGGCATCATTTTCGGCGGACTGATTTTCGGAACCGGAATGGCCATTCTCGGCTACTGCCCCGGCACACTGGCGGTTTCGTTAGGAGAAGGTTCCCTGGACGCCTTTTTTGGCATTATCGGCGGATTACTGGGCGGTTTGGTATTTACCCTTTTGTTTCCCTCGCTGCAGAACCTTTTGGGACCTGACCTGGGTAAGATTTCGCTCTATTCCATTAGCGGAAACTCTCCGGTTCTGTTCTACTTATTGATTTTCATCCTCGGTGGTGCGTTTATGGCCGCCGCTTTCTGGATGCACCGACAGGAAAAAACATCCAATTGGAAATGGCTCTATGCCGGCATTGGACTGGCGGTATTGAACGCCATTGTCTTCCTGAAGTTTACCACCAATCGTCCCATTGGCGCATCCACTACCTATCCCTACCTTGCCGACGTTTCCACTGGAATCGTCAATAACAGTTATTTTTTGAAAATTCGCCAACCGGGTAGCTGGGAGTTTTTATTTCTGACCGGGGCTTTCCTCTCCGGCTTCGTTCTCTCGATACTGCGGAAAGATTTCAATTTGATTTTAATTCATCACAACTGGCGGAAATACAGGGGAGAAACGGCCTGGAAACGAATTGGTTGGGCTTTTCTGGGTGGCTTTATTCTTATTTTTGGCGCCCGCATGGCCGGGGGCTGTACCAGCGGTCATATTCTTTCCGGCGGCATGCAACTGGCAGTGAGCAGTTTAACCTTTGCGGTGTTTACCTTTGCCGGACTGCTGATAACCGGAAAATTGTTTTACCTAAAACACCGATAACAGGTAAAAGAAAAACCTCCCGCCATCATTCTGCGGGAGGTTTCAACCACGGTTCGTCAAAGCATCGGTTATTGAAAGTG
>JAJRXE010000519.1 GCA_024276455.1 Calditrichota bacterium | reverse complement strand
TACATTTACGGAGTACTGGAAGCTCCCGCCCACAGTGTTCTGCAAAATGGGGAATTTCTCCTTAAAAACCAACAATTAAGGGTCGATGATTTCGGAGAAATAATGCGAAACATTCACCAGCAAGGCGAACGCTTGTACAAAGCATTTGAAAACTAAATTTAAAGCCTTAAATTAGGGCAAACGTTTTATTTTCGAGGCAAAAAATGAAAAAGAGCAAATTCAATATTGTGGGTAAACCGGTGATCCGGCAGGATGGGTTAGAGAAGGTAACCGGGCAGGCAAAGTTTGCTGACGACATCAACTATCCCAATCAACTCTACGGAGTAATGGTGCGGGTACCGGTGGCCCATGCTAAAATCCGTTCCATCGACTATTCCGCCATCGAGAATCACCCGGCGCTCACGACTATTTGCGATGCCAACGACATCCCCGGCGCGAAAAAGGTCGGTCCCATTAAACAGGATCAGCCCATTTTCTGTTACCAAAAAATCGTCACGCCCGGCGATGTGGTGGCCATGCTGGTGGGCGAATCGGAAGAAGAACTCCTGCGTTTGCGGGAGCTGGTGAACGTGGAATATGAACCGTTGCCGGTACTTACCGATCCGCGCAAGGCACTGGAACCGGATGCGCCGCTGATTCACCCGGAACTGGGAAGCAATCTGGTCATTCACCATCCTTTGCGCAAGGGCGATGTGGAGAAGGGATTTGCCGAAAGCGATTACATCCTGGAGCAGACCTACACCACGCCTTTCATCGAACATGCCTACATCGAGCCGGAAGCGGTGATTGCCATCCCGCGCGAGGGGAACAAAGGCGTACACATCGTAGGAAGTATTCAGAACCCCTACACCACCCGCAAAGTGGTCGCGGCTGTGTTGGGCTGGCCGCTGGCGAAAGTGCGGATTCAGCAGGCGGAACTGGGGGGTTCCTTCGGCGGTAAAGACGACATCATGAACATCCTTTCCGCCCGGGCAGCGGTGGCTGCGCTGAAAACCGGACGTCCGGTGAAAATCCGCTATCGCCGGGAAGAGTCCATTCAGGAATCCTACAAACGCCACGCTTATTACATGCACTACAAAGTAGGCTTCACCCGGGAAGGGAAAATCAAAGCCATGAAGATTGACATCATCGCCGATGGCGGAGCGTACTCCTCCATGACGCCGTTCGTCACCTGGCGTACCGTGGTGCAGGCTACCGGTCCGTATGAGATCGAGAACGTGTGGACGGATGTGCGCGGGGTGTACACCAACAATCCCTATGCCGGTGCCATGCGCGGATTCGGTTCTCCCCAGCCCATCTTTGCGCAGGAATCCATCATGGACGAAATCGCCGTTCAATTGGGAATGACCCCGGACGAAATTCGGCGCATCAACGGCTTCCGTTCCGGCTCCATCACCGCGACCGGGCAGAAGTTAGAGAAGCACGATGTGAACGTATTGACCGTACTGGAGACGGCGGTGCGAGAGACCGACTTTGCCCGTCGCTGGCGGGAGAATCAACAGCAAACGAAAAAACGACTGGACCTGGCGGCGCTGGAAGAAGCGGCGGCAAACCCGGGGCCCTTCATCCTGCATAAAGAAGATTTCCTGGAGCCGGAAGAGGTGCTGCGCAAGGGCATCGGACTGGCGGTGAGTTTTCGGGGAACCTCGCTGGGTGCCGAAGGAGTGGATGCCGTAGCGGCCTACCTTTCCTTGCAGCAGGACGGTTCGGCGTATCTGCTCTCCGGACTGGCGGAGAACGGTCAGGGGATGCGCACCACCTATTCCATCATTGCGGCGGAGGTGTTGGGCCTTCGCCCGGAGGACATCTACTATCTGGACCTGGACACCGGTTACGTGGGGGACAGCGGTCCCACCGTGGCTTCCCGCGCTACGTTAATGGGTGGGGGAGCCACTAAAGTAGCTGCGGAAACCCTGCGGCAGCGCCTGGAAAAGGTCCTGCGGCGGCACTGGAATCTGCCCGAAACCACGAATTTTGTATTTGCCGACCGTACCGTGTATCCGGAGAACCAGCCCGACCGCAAAATAGCCTTCGCCGAACTGTGTAACCTGGCTTACTGGGAAGGCGTCAATCTGGCGACCATTGGCTGGTACAGCGGCCCCAAAGTGCACTGGGATGAATCGGTGGGACAGGGACCCGCCTATTTTACCTACGTGTACGGCTGTCAGGTTGCGGAGGTCACGGTAAACCTATCCACCGGCGAGGTGTATGTGGAACGCGTGGTGGCGGTGCACGATCCCGGCACGGTGATTAATTTGCTGGGCGCACAGGGACAGGTGTACGGCGGTGTGACCCAGGGCGCCGGGTACGGGTTGTGGGAAGAGATCAGCGTGGATCAGGGATTCATCCGCGAGCTTAATTTCGACCAGTACCTCATTCCCACCAGCAAGGATATCGGCGAAATCGTTCCCATCTTTGTGGAGGGAGAAGAGCGCTACGGTGCCTGGGGAGCCAAGTCGCTGGGTGAGCCTACGCTGGAGTTGACCGCGGCGGCTATTGCCAATGCGGTGCGCAATGCCACGGGCAGGCGCTTTCACCACCTGCCGCTGAATCTGGAAGAAATCCTGCTGGGTCGCAAACTCTATCCCACCTCAAAACGGGGGAGCGTATGATGATACCGGAGATTGAATACCTCAGACCAGGAAATTTACAAGAAGCGCTGCAGATGCTCTCGGAATACGGGGAAACCGCCCGCCCCATTGCCGGAGGAACGGACATTCTTCCCGGATTTCACATCAATTCCCGGCGCTTTCGCGACATAAAGACGTTAGTGGACATCTCCAACCTGCCGGAAATCACCGCCATCCGGGAAGCAAACGGCGGAGTGTACATTGGAGGAGCAGTAACGTTTACGGATATAGTAAAACATCCGTTAATCCGCGAAAAATATCCCATGCTGGCAGACGCCGCCGCCCAGATCGGCAGCGTGCAGATTCGCAATCGTGCCACCCTGGCCGGCAATTTCGTGAACAACGCTCCCTGTGCGGACAGCGTACCGCCTTTGCTGGTGTACGATGCCCGGGTTACCGTGCGTTCGCTGCGCGGGGAGCGTCACCAGCCGCTGGGGGAATTTCTGTTGAAACCGTACCGCACCCAGTTGCAACCGGACGAAATGGTAACAGAAGTGTTCCTGCCTCCGCTGCCCGCCGGATTTCGGGGGGAGTTTTACAAATTGGGACGTCGCCGGGGAGTAGCCATTAGCCGTATTACTCTGGCCGTGCTGGTGAAGATGGACCAGCGGGTGATTGAGGACATTCGCATTGCTTCCGGGGCAGTGACCCCCATCGGGGCCCGCTTCCCGGAACTGGAAGCACAGGCACGCGGCAAAACCGCCGAAGCGGATTTCCTCAAAGAATTGGCTATTCAGCTGGGAGAACAAATTCTGCAGCGTACGGGATTGCGCTGGTCATCCGCCTACAAACTGCCGGTGGTGCAGCAGGTGTTTTACCAGCTTCTGCGTCGGATTTGCCAATGATTTTTTTGACAGGATGAACAGGATAGACAAGATTTGAAATTGAAACTCGAAACTGTCCCGAATGGATCCCTTTGGGGGAAACTTAAAACTGGATATTTTTGTTTTGGTTATTGGAATTTGGAGCTTATTTGAGATTTGGAATTTGGGATTTGGAATTTGGGATTTGGAATTTCAATTATTTCATGATTTAGAAGGAGTCGTACTTCGATGAAAGAAATAAGTATTCATTTTACAGTAAACGGCAAAAAGGTTTCCTTAAACGTTCCTTCCAGAAAACGCCTGTTAGACGTCCTGCGGGAAGACCTGGGACTAACCGGTACCAAAGAAGGCTGTGATGTGGGTGAATGCGGTGCCTGCACGGTGGTCATGAACGGACGTGCGGTGCATTCCTGTCTGGTACTGGCCGCTCAGGCCGACGGCGCGGAAATTCTGACCGTGGAAGGTCTGGCACAGAACGGCGAGCTGTATCCCCTGCAGAAAAATTTTCTGGAATACGGCGCTGTGCAGTGCGGATTCTGCATTCCCGGCATGCTGATGTCTTCCTACGCGCTGATTCAGGAAAATCCTCACCCCGGTGAAGAGGAAATCAAAGAAGCCATTGCCGGCAATTTATGCCGCTGCACGGGGTACAAACAGATTATTCAGGCGGTGGAGGCGACGGTGAAACGATAGGGAAATTCCAAGCATCAAATCACAAATTACAAATAAATCCCAAGTTCCAAATAACAATGATCAAAACGTCATTTACGAGTATTCTCTCTCAAATATCGGTAGTCACCGCGGCTTGTGCCGCGGTGCAATGACCCCAGTAGGGTCGCAGATGGCAGTCCAGAGCAACGGAATGTAATGAAATTCCAATAATCAGATCTCATACTCCAAATAAATCCCAATATCGAAATATCAATGACCGAAACATACGGGACGATTTCGGTCATTCGGTCATTGTGATTTGGATTTTATCTGTTATTTGGAATTCGGGATTTGGGATTTTATCACTGGCAGCAGATGCCGATGATTCCGATACACTTCCGCCAGGATCCGGGTAAAATTACGGAAACCTGCGTTATCTTCCGGCCAGGCGAATTGCCGGAGTTTTCCATCTGCGTCCAATTCCACTTCACCGATTTGCCCACTATACCGCACCTTAAACTTCGCATGACCGTTTTCCGAAATAAGGTAAAATCCCTCGTTGGTGCTGTCCGCAAAATCTTCCTCGCTCCAGAACAGGGTGATTTTTTCCTTGTACGGCGCACCATGATAAGGACAGAAGGTCTCGCAGTTGCCGCACTCATTGCACATGCCGTCGATGTGCACAATCTGGGACATATCCCGGAATTCACCGTTGCCGGCAGGGACGGGAATCGCCACATTGGCGCGATTGGGACAGACCTCCACGCACTTGTCGCACACCAGGTTGCAGGCCAGGCAGCGCCCCGCTTCCTTCTGATGGTCCTCCGTGTTCATCGCAACCACCGTGCCCTTGCGCAGGGTAATGTCCACCAATCTCTTCTGATTGTCAAACAACGCCCGAAAATCCGGCAGGGGTTTCACCGGTTGACCTTCCTTGCGAATCATCGCTTCCGCTGCTTTCTTCCCATCGGCAATGGATTCCACCACGGTGGACGGTCCGCGCAGCGCATCGCCCCCGATGAACACATTTTCGACGGTGGTTTCGTTCGTCTCTCGATTGACCATCACCCGCTGCCGCTCATCAAACAGAATGTCGTTTTCCACCAATCGGTGGTAGTCCACTTCTTCCCCGATGGCCGAAATCACCGCATCCACCGGTAGCATCTCGTAAGCGCCTTCCACCGGATGCACCTTTCTCCGCCCGTCCATGTCCCGCTCGCCCAGTTCCATCTTCTGGCACTTCAGTTGACCATTCTCCCAGCCGACCGGCAGCAGCAGCTCACGGAAAATCACGCCTTCGGCGATAGCTGCATCGTATTCCTCCTTATCCGCCGGCATGAACTGGCGGGTGCGGCGGTACACAATGTAAACCCTTTCAACACCCTGACAGCGCCGCGCCGCCCGTGCCGCATCCATGGCAGAGTTCCCACCACCAATTACCGCCACGGTCTTTCCCAGGGAATAATCGCCTTTCTGCCGGTATTCCCGCAGGAAATCCAGCGCATCCAGTACCTGACGGCCTTCGCCTTTCAGCTGCAGCTTGCGGGCTTTCGCCGCCCCAATGCCCAGAAAGATGTATTTAAAACCGCGGGACTTGAGTTTTTCCACAGAAAACTTTTCATTTGCATCGAAGACAAACTTCACCCCATGCCGCCGCACAAACTCCACATCCCGGTCAATGGCGCTTTGCGGTAACCGGAAGGGGGGAATTACGTGCTGCACCACTCCCCCGGCCTGCTGTTCTTTCTCAAAAACCGTAACCTCGAATCCCGCTTTTGCTAGAAAGTAAGCTGCGGACAATCCCGCGGGTCCGGCACCCACCACCGCCACCCTTACGCCATTGGATTCCGGGACCAGCTGCCCGTCGTACTTTTCCAGATACTGCTCATACGCCGCCTCCGCGGCCACCTTCTTCATCTCGCGGATGTAAACCGGATCTTCATAATCCCAGCGGGTGCAGTGGTACATGCATTGGTGGTCGCAAATGTAACCGGTGATGTGGGGTAGCGGATTGGTCTCCACAATCACCTCAAACGCCTCCAGGTAGCGCCCTTCCTCCACCAGCCGGATGTACTCCGCCACATCCTGGTGGATGGGACAGGCTTCCCGGCAGGGCGAAAGGTAGCAATCCGTTTGCGGTAACGGTTTGGAAATTTTGATGGTATCCACCTCCCGCCGCTCTTTATGGTAGTATTTGTCCTGCAAGGCTTCTTCGGCAAGATGTTTCAGTTTGTTCAGGTCAATCCGTCCCCGCTCCAGCCAGCCGGCCCAGTCCTGGCTTTCCACCTTTTCCACCATTTGTAGTAACCGCGTGTAACCGCCAGGCTTGAGCAACTCGGTCACCACCGTCACGGGATAAATTCCGGTCTGCAGAATGCGGTCCACATTGTAAAACGAAGCGCCCCCGGAATAGGAAATGTCCAGTTTTCCGTCGAACTCCGAGGCCAATTTGTAAGCCAGATTGATGGTCAGCGGGAAGAGCGAGCGTCCGGACATGTACATTTCCTCTCCGGGAAGCCGCCGCAGCATATTTTTCATTCCCAGGGTGTTGGAAAGCTTGATGCCGAACTTCTTTCCGTGGGCCGCGGCAAACTCCTGCAAACGGCGAAGCATGGGAACCGCATCGGCGTACTGCAAATCGTGATCGAATGCCCCGCGCTCCAGCGCCATGTATCCGTACCCCAGCTCGTTCAGCATCTGGCGGACGGTGTCAAATCCCAGCAAGGTGGGATTCAGCTTCACGTAGGTGTGCAATCCTTTCTCTTCAATCAAATAGCGAGCGATGGCTTCTATTTCGTCCGGGGGACAACCGTGCATGGTGGAAAGGGTCACCGAGCCGGAGATGTACGGCGAGACAGTTCTCACCGTTTCTATTAAATGTTCCATTCGCACCTGTGCTGCTTCCCCAACCACCTGTTCCAGCCACTCCCGGAACTCCGGTCGCTGCAGTTTCTCCAGCAAAATTTTCTTGTATGAATGAAACAATTCGCTCTGCGACCCATTGATGAGCTCATTAATGAAACGATCCATTCGCGGGGTTTTGATGCCTTCCAGGTCGTAACCCACGCTCATGTTGAACACGAATCCCCGCTCCTGCGAAGCGGAGAACCCAAACGCTTCCTTCAAAAAATGCAGCAAGAACCAGGCTTTCACATATTCCTCGTAGGACTGGTCCAGGGTCAGTTCCTGCGACCACTCCACGTTGTACCCTTCGTCCTGCGCATCGATGCATGGTTTGTCAATTTCCAGCCGATCCAGCTTCTGGACGGTTTTCAACTCGAAAAATCGTCCCCCCTCCAGGTAGGAAGCCACGATGTTCTGGGTAAGCTGGGTATGCGGTCCGGCGGCTGGTCCCAGCGGAGTTTCCAGTAATTCATTAAAAATTTTAACACTGGTTTTCTTTTCTTTGTAGAAGAAGTTCTG